>DASUPR010000486.1:0-31206 GCA_036281015.1 Pyrinomonadaceae bacterium | reverse complement strand
CAGATCGTAATGCCGCGCATTAGTGATCAGTAAACTTCCGTTCTCAGCACCGGCGCTGTTCAACTTCGCCAGGATCGCGCTGTGCAACGCCGAAAGTCCTTCACCCGTTCGCGCCGATACATTAATCGCTTCATCATCCTCCACACAACGCGCGAGCGGTTGAAATGAAGGCAAGTCACTCTTATTCATCACAACCAAACGACGCGTATCAGCGGTCTGTCTTAGCAACTCCTCATCTTCTGGTCCAAGTTGATTAGAGCCATCGAGAACAAGTAAAACCAGGTCCGCATCTCCCATCGCACGATGCGTTCTCTCGATCCCGAGCCACTCAACATTGTCGCTCGTCTCGCGAAGGCCTGCTGTGTCGGTGAGCACAACCGGCACGCCGCCAATGTCGATCGCTTCCGACAATGTGTCTCTCGTCGTCCCCGGAACGTCAGTCACGATCGCTCGCTCACTTCTCACTAAACCATTGAAAAGGCTCGACTTACCGACATTCGGCCGTCCCGTTATCGCAATCCTGGCGCCGTCCCGCAAGAGTCGTCCGGCACTATAACTCCGACTCAACCGCTCGACGCCGGCAATGACAGAACTCAGAATCTCTTCAACCTGATCCACTTGCGTTGCCGGCAAATCGTCTTCGACGAACTCCAGCGCCGACTCCAGCAACACAATCACATGGACCAACCTCTCTTTGAATGGATCGAGTGTCTTCGACAACTCTCCATTCAACTGTCGCGCTGCTTGCTTCACCGCCGCGTCAGTCTGCGCCGCGATCAAATCTCGAATCGCTTCCGCCTGCGCGAGATTGATCTTTCCATTACTCAACGCACGAAGCGTAAACTCTCCTGGTCCAGCTAACGTCGCACCTGATTCAAGCGTCGCATCGATGATGCGTCGCACGATCGCCGGCGATCCATGACAACTAATCTCGACAACGTCTTCACCGGTTAACGAATGCGGCGCCGGAAAACAAGTCAGCAGCACCTGGTCTAACTCTTCATCACCAGCTCTCAACCTCGTCAACGTCGCACACCGAGGCTCAAACGAATCGACTCGCGCCATCTGCTGCGCGATCGCGATCGCATCTGGTCCACTCAAACGAATTACAGCCAAGGCGCCGCGGCCCCTTGGAGTGGATAGTGCAACGACAGTACTCATCACAAATTGTAGGGAGAACAAACGAGCTGGCGGGTTGGCTCTCTACGAGTTCCTGGGCGCAGAACTCTTGCGAACAATTCTCAACTTACGTTCCGAGCCTTCGCCGATCGACTCGGTAGACAAATCCTCACTGTCAGCAAGCGTCAGGTGAATGATGCGCCGCTCATTGGCGCTCATCGGCTCAAACGTAAATGCCATTCCTGTTTGGCGCACACGATTCGCGGCGAAATTCGCCATCGTTTGTAGCTCCGCTTCGCGCGTCGCGCGAAATCCATTTACGTCGCAAACCAGTCGCGCGCCTCCAGCGAGACTGCGGCTAAACACCTGATTAATCAAGTGTTGCAACGCTTCCAATAGCTCACCGGTTTGGGCTTGCAACAGTTCGGCGTCCTTGCCTGCGATATCAAGGACTTCGCCGCCAACGCCCTGCTTCACCGTCACACGCAACTGCAGTCCGGTCGCGTCAAACACGTCCTCGAGATATTGCGCTGCCTGTTGAGTAACTTCAGTCATCACTCTTCCTACGTTCGCGCCGTTGCTGAATCAACCTGCTTTTTTCGCGGCGGTACCTTCTTCGCCGGCGGCGGTGTTTCGACTTCATCATCGTCCGTCTTGGTCCAACGATTGATGAAGAACTGTTGCGTGAAGCCGACGATGTTACCCACCAGCCAATACAAAACTAAACCCGACGGCGCGCTCCACAAAATATAAAGCATGAAGATCGGCATGCCGATCGCCATCATCTTTCGCTGCAGTGGATCCGCAGATGGCGCGGGGGTCATTAATTGTAGCACCACCATCGTGCCCGTCATGAGAATAGGCAGGATGTGAATCATGTATGGCTCGGCCGCCGACAGATCCGGAATCCACAAAAAGCTCGCCTGGCGAAAGTCGAGCGAGATCGTGATCGCGCGATAGAGCGCAAACAGGAACGGCATCTGAATGAGCAGGGGCAAACACCCACCGAGTGGATTGCCTTCCTTCATCAGACGCAGCTGCTCCATCTGCAACTCTTTCATGCGCGGATCGTTTTGCTTCAGTCCCTTGAGCTTCTCTTGCAGCTCCTTCATTCGCGGCGCAAGTTTCTGCGCCTTCTTCATCGCCTTCGATGACCGCCACTTCAAGGGGAAGAAGAGCGAATAGATAACAATCGTGAAGAGAATGATCGCGAGACCGTAACTGTTCGTCCGCTTGTAAAGAAATGTAATTGCCTCGAGGATCGGCACCGCCAGCGGACGCGACAACCAACCGAGATAACCGTAGTCGATCAAACCATCGAGATCGACCGGACGATCAACTGTCTTGCCGATTAAGTCACTCGCAGTAGTAAGTAGATAGTGATCCTTTGGACCAGCGTAAATTACCGTAGGTGAACCATCGGCCGGCAAAGGCACGAATGCCGTGATCAGATACCACTTTTCCGCGGCGCCACCATTCGGCTTGTGCTCGTAAGCAACGGTGCGGTATTCCAGTCCCTCAACTTTATTCCGCGGCACCGCCACCATTGCAAAGTACGTGTCGGCTACACCCGCCCAGTCAACCGGGCCATTCAAAAACAAGCGATCCGGACTACTGCTGTTTCCGTTGATCGACGCCGCGAGATGTCGCTCAAGATTGCCTCCGACGGAAGCAACGGCTTCCGGAGCGACCGAGTAAAACGTGTGTTGACTAATTCCCTGGTCGCCGATACTCGGACCGATCGTCGCCTTCACCTGCGGAACGATCGCACCGCCACGTTTTACCTGCACCGAGAAATCGGTCTGATACTGCGCGGCATTGAAACTGATCGTCTTTCGAACCTGGAGCCCGTTCGAATCCTCGAGCACAAACGTGAGCTGCTTCGTCTCGTTCTCCCCGAGATTCAATTCAACATCGCCATTCGAAACATCGGCGCCTTCGACGCGATAAGTCGATGAAGCCAGCAACGTGTCGAGGGCCGCATCGCCCGTGTGCAACTGCAACGGCACAAGGCGCGGTTGTCGCTTCAGCCCTTCCGGCGAGATTAATTCAAGCGGCTTTTTCTCACTCTTGTGACCGGCAACCGAATAAATCTCGGAGCCGCTGTTCTTGTTTTTCTTAATGACCCAACTGATCGGTTCGGCGCCGCGCGTATCAAACTTCGCGTCGTAAAGTTCCGTTCTGATCGTGATCGTACGTTGCGGAGCTTCGTTAATGGTCGTTAGAACCGGAGCAGTCGGAGCTGTGGGCGCCTGCGATTGCGACGCATCTGCCGTGGCTGTCGGCGACGGACTCGGCGTCGTACCTGCCTGCTGATTTGTAGGCGGCGTGGGAGCGGGAAAGAAATAGGTCCAGGCAAACAGGATTACTGAGGAGAGTAATAAAGCAAGTAGAAGTCGTCGTTGTTGCATTTGGTGGACGTCTTACCTAACCGGCTATTTAACCGGATCGTAGCCTCCCGGATTAAATGGATGGCAACGAAGCAGTCGCCGGACAGCTAACAGAGATCCCCGGGCCGCACCGTAGCGGGAAATCGCGTCAACTGCATATTCCGAACAAGTGGGAACGAAACGGCACGAAGGAGGTAGCAGTGGGGAAATTGCCAACTTATAAAATCTGAGAAATGAGATCAGAACCGTCTTCACACAACCATCGCTTACTTGACAGGATCCTTATGTTCCAGTCTGCCAACCTTCTCAATTATTCCCTCTAACTCCTCACGCGGCGCATTCAGCTTTTGACTCAACACTGCGGGTTTCGCGTTCAAAACCCAATCATAATTTTTCGTCAGCGCACTTAACGACGGTTCATTCGATCGAAAAGTTTCACGCAGCAAACGCTTGGCTCGATTTCGCTGCACCGCTTTTCCGAGCGCCTTCTTCGAAGCGGTTACTCCCAGGCGATGATTCATTGCGTCGTTCGCCAGCACAAATACGGTGATAAATACGCCGTCGTACCGCTTACCGTTCCTGTAGACGTGCTGGAATTCTCCCGAATCTCGCAAGTACTTCCGCATGTCTAACGACGCAAATGCACTTCTTAGTAATGCGCTGGAGTAAGTCGCTTTCTTCCTTTGGCGCGGCGTCTCTTCAGTACGAGCCGTCCGTTCTTGGTAGCCATGCGGGCGCGAAAACCGTGTGTCTTCGCCCTGCGTCTGTTATTAGGTTGAAAAGTGCGCTTCGACATAGTGATGAATCTCCTCTAAAACGAAAACGCTAAGACTAATCTTCGCCAGAAGTTATGTCAAGAAAACGCGAGGGTGTCCGGCCCAACCGGGAGTTATATCTGTATGAGAACCGTACCCGCGAATTTTGTTTGCCTTCTGTTTAACGTAGGTTCGATATATTACTTTCTGTCGCTTGATTGACCCGAAAGTTCTATGTTAGTCTCCGCTCGCTTTAAGACTGACCGCCCTGTAAACAGTTGATACTACAAGACTTTAAAGCATTACTTTAAGCCGGAGGACTTTTTCCACTACCTGTGGAAAACGTTGTGGAAAACTTCGGCGAGGTTGTCTTGGTCCGGCGGACAAGGGAGTTTGGGAGAGGTAGACGTTAGAGTTCTGCAGATAGGCTTGCCGCCGGGCGGCGTACGGTTCTATTACGGGGCTTTTAGTCAATTGAGAACCTTCCCTTCACGTTTTTTTCAGATGAACACTTCTGTCGAGAGTAATGTTTGGGGCCGTATTCTTCATTCCCTTGAGGACAGACTCAATCAACAAACTTTAGAAACCTGGTTTCATCCAATCCAGTTTGAACGGCTCGACAGCACGCAACACGTCATTCATTTGCGAGCGCCGAATCAGATCGTGAAGGACTGGGTCATAAGCAACTACTCACAGGCGCTTGATGAATCGCTCAATGAACAACGACTCGGCGGATACTCAGTCGGTTGGGTAATTGGAAAGGTCCCGGAGATGACTCCGGACCGTGGCAGATCTCCAGTAGAAAAATCAACCGACAACATTACGGCCCCAGTTACAACCGCGCCATCGGTCGACGTGAATCAACCGCTTAACCTTGCTACCTCGGTTGTCTTGAGTGAACCTTCGCTGAGCTCCAAGTACACTTACGAAAGTTTTGTCGTTGGTTCGTGTAATCAGTTTGCGCACGCTGCTTCGCTCGCCGTTGCTGAAGCTCCCGGTCGAACTTACAACCCGCTGTATCTCTACGGCGGTGTGGGCTTGGGCAAAACGCACCTGATGCACGCATGCGGTCACGCAATCAAATCTCGCAATCAACATCTCAAACTCTGTTACATTTCGTCAGAACGTTTCATGAACGATCTCATCAACGCGATTCGTTATGACAAGACGCAGAGTTTTCGTGAGAAATATCGATCGGTCGATGTGCTGCTGATCGACGACGTGCAATTCATGGCCGGCAAGGAACGTACGCAGGAAGAGTTTTTCCACACGTTCAACGCGCTCTACGATCAACAGAAACAGATCGTGATCAGTTCTGACTGTCCGCCGCGCGAAATACCGACGCTTGAAGAGCGTCTTCACTCTCGTTTCGAGTGGGGATTGATCGCGGATATCGAGCCGCCGGATCTTGAAACGAAGATCGCTATTCTCAAACGTAAAGGCGATGCGATCGGCGTCAGTATTCCTGACGACGTCGCGATATTCATCGCCGGCCGAGTGAAGAGCAATGTTCGTGAGTTGGAAGGATCCCTGGTGCGCTTGATAGCGATCTCTTCGTTGCGCGGCGAACCGATTTCCAAGACGCTGGCCCAGGATGCGATTCGAAATTTCGCGAAAGAAGAAGAGCCCGGCGTAATCACGATTCAGCAGATTCAAAAGTTAGTCGCGTCGACGTACAAGTTAACGAGTGACGAGCTGGTGTCGAAGAACAACGCCCGGAACATCTCGCATCCGCGGCAAGTGGCGATGTATCTTTGCAAGCATTTAACGAAGCATAGTTATCCGGAGATCGGCCGGGCGTTCGGTGGAAAACATCACACCACCGTCATTCATTCTGTGGAAAAGATCGAGTCGCTGGTGGCGACAGATTCGACGTTGCAACGGCTAATTACCGAGCTCTCGGAGTCGTTGCAGAAATAACTTTTCCACATTTTCACAGCCTCCCACCGCGAACGTTTTGTGGAAATGTGTTAATGTTTCGTCACCGCAGATTTTTTCCGAAACTCAAGCCGAAACTTATAAAAGTTTCCACAGCGCTTGATCGGTGCTAAGCAGGCAGTGGTAAAAGGTTTAGCTGGTTTTCCACATTTTCACAGCCACCTACTACTACTACTAGATATTAAATATTTGGTTTTAAATAGTTGGAGTAGAAACCGATGCAATTCGTCGTCAGTAAACAGAACCTGCAAAAAGAACTGGGATTCGTTCAAGGCGTAGTTGAGAAGAAGAACACGATTCCCGTGCTCTCAAACATTCTCATCGAGTCGGTCGGCGAAAGCACGATTCGCATCACGGGAACAGATCTCGACGTGACGATTCGCTGCGACATGGACGCCGAAGAGATCACTACTCCAGGTTCGATGTGCGTGCAGGCACGAAAGCTTTTCGAAATTGCTCGACTACTTCCTGACGCGCCCGTGAGTTTCAAAAAAGAAGACAACGAATGGGTGACCGTGAAATGCGATCGCGCGCGCTTCAAGATGGTTGGTGTGGCGCGTGATGCGTTCCCGGAAGTGCCGTCGTTCAAATCGGCGCCGACTAAACTCCCAGCCAACGTGATCAAGACTTTCATCGATCGCACGATCTTCGCGATCACTCAGGAAGAATCGCGTTACACACTTTCGGGTGCGAAGTTTGTGCTTGATGAAACCGGCGCGAAGATGGTTACGACTGATGGTCACCGTCTCGCTTACGTCGAGAAGAAACTCGGCCGAAACGGATCGAAAGAAAAGATCGACACACTGATTCCCCGCAAGACGCTTGCTGAGCTCACGAAACTAACAGCCGGCGCAGACGAAGATATCAGTCTCGGAATGGATGAGAATCATATCTATTTCGAAGTTGGACCACGCCTTTTAATTTCTCGCATGCTTTACGGCCAGTTTCCGAATTACGAAATGGTCATGCCGAAGAACAACGATAAGTCAGTTGAGTTCAACAGCAGTTTATTGAACCTCGCCATCAGACGAGTCGCCTTGATGGCCGACGAGAGATCACATGCGATTCGTTTTCATCTCGAGCCGAATCAACTCGTCATCAGTTCTCACAACGCCGAAGAAGGCGAAGCAAACGAAACCCTGCAAACCGACTACGCCGGCGACGTCACGGACATCGGCTTCAACGCCCAATACCTCCAAGAATTTTTGAACGTGGTCGGTGACGCAAAGATCGCGTTCGAGTTCAAAGACGG
Source organism: Pyrinomonadaceae bacterium (assembly GCA_036281015.1). Taxonomy (GTDB): domain Bacteria; phylum Acidobacteriota; class Blastocatellia; order Pyrinomonadales; family Pyrinomonadaceae; genus PSRF01. Next base: position 23,752 of record DASUPR010000486.1, on the reverse strand, counting down.
GAACTCACAGGCGCAACTGCACCCGGCAGAGAACGGCGATTTCGACTACAAGTATGTGGTGATGCCGATGCGCATTTGAGTTAATATCCCTGAATGCTGCTCGCTGCAATTGAAGCGACAAATTTCAGGAACCTCAGTGGGAAGATTGAGTGGGGACCCCGTCTCAACATCATCTACGGAAATAATGGCCAGGGTAAGACCAACTGGTTGGAAGCCATCCATATCCTGGCCCGTACAAAATCCTTTCGCACGCAGCGGCTTCAGGAAGCAATCAGATTCAACGAGAACCTCGCAGTAATTCGCGGTAAGGTCACAACCGGCGCGGATCTCGAAAGAGATCTGCAAGTCACCCTTCAGGAAAATTCCAAAACGATCTTCGTCAACGGTAAACGCGAAACACTCACTCGCTATCTCACGCAGCTTCAAGTCTTCTCATTCACCGCAGCGGATCTGGACGTCGTGCGTGGTGTGCCTGAGGCGCGGCGAAGGTTCCTGGACCGCGGTATCTCATCACTCAGACCCGCTTATCTCAAAACGATTGCTGACTACGGTAAAGTAATCAAACAGAAGAACCGCGTGTTGCAGCTCGCGAATGAAGGCGAGTTCAGTTTGGATAAGACCGAAGATCTCATCGCGCCGTGGAACGAGCAATTGGTCCGTCTCGCAACGCAAATACATCGTGAACGCGAACAATATGTTGCTGGTCTAAACGCCGTGCTCGAGCGCCAGCTCTTCGATCGCCGCGATATTCATACTCGTTACGTTTCTTCGCTCGAAGGCAAAGGCCATTTGACGGATTACGAGTCGCTGCTGCGCTCGAGAATGGCGCTGCGGCTGGCGGCGGAAGTCGCGTCGGGACATGCGCTTATCGGTCCGCACCGAGACGATTGGGAGATTCAGCTCGACGGCCGCGAAATTCGGGTTTACGGAAGCTCCGGACAACAGCGTAGCGCATTGTTACTATTAGACTTAGCAGCGATTTCGTTGTATAATTCCAGCGCAAATCATCATCCGGTTTTCGTTATCGACGATGTGGATGCCGAGCTGGATGAGGGGAGGATTAGACACCTTCTGGAATACCTTGAAAATCGCACCCAAACCTTCATCACAACCTCAAAGCGGAGTCATGTCGAAGGGTTCTTTTCAAGGGCGAATGTATATGAAATCGAAGACGGCCAGGTTCGAAGCAGTCAGACCACAACTGACGTTTCGGCCAAATCCTTCTTTGCTTAAATGACGCTATTAGAGATGGGTAGTTAGGAGAGCAGATTGTCAACAGCAGGACCAACAGACACCAGGAAGGGCCAGTCGTACGACTCGTCCTCAATCACTATTCTTGAGGGTCGTGAGGCCGTTCGTAAGAGGCCGGCGATGTACATAGGTTCAACGGGCGAGATTGGCCTACACCATCTTGTTTATGAAGTGGTCGACAATTCGATTGACGAAGCGCTCGCTGGTTATTGCGACACGGTTGAAGTAGCAATCCATTTAGACAATTCGATCACAGTTATTGATAACGGACGTGGCATTCCGGTTGACGATATAAAGAAAGAAAAGCGCTCGGCGGCAGAGGTCGTGATGACCAAGCTTCACGCCGGCGGCAAGTTTGATTCAAACGCTTATAAAGTTTCCGGTGGACTGCACGGCGTCGGTGTGTCGTGCGTCAACTTCCTTTCGGAAACCCTGCACCTCGAGATCTGGCGCGAGAACAAGACCTACGAACAGGAGTACACGCGCGGCATTCCCGTAGCCCCGCTCAAGCAGACCGGCAAGACGCGCAAGCGCGGCACAAAGATCACCTTCAAACCCGATTCGCAGATCTTTACCGAGACGGCTTTCAGTTTCGACAAACTATCCGAGCGCTTGCGTGAGAAGGCGTTTCTGAACAAGGGAATCCGAATCACGATCAAGGACGAGCGCGAGGAGCCGGAGCGGTCACACGAGTTTTATTACAAGGGCGGCATCGCCGAGTTTGTGAAGCACCTGAACAAGAACAAGACCACGCTTCACGACAGGCCGATCTATTTCGAGAAAGAATCGGACAGTCTCTCGATTGAAGTGGCCATTCAGTACAACGACGGCTACGACGAGAAGGTCTACTCGTTTGCCAACAACATCAACACCGTCGACGGCGGCACGCACCTCTCGGGTTTTCGCTCGTCGTTCACCAGAACAATCAACGCCTACGCGCAGTCGTCGGGCTTGGCGAAGAATTTCAAAAGCTCGCTGACGGGCGACGACGTGCGCGAAGGACTGGTCGCCGTAATTTCAGTAAAACTGCCGCAGCCGCAGTTTGAAGGCCAGACAAAGGGAAAACTCAATTCAGACGTTAAAGGCGCCGTCGAGTCGTTTCTGAACGATCGATTGACCGAATTCTTCGAACAGAATCCGCCTATAGCGCGAAAGATTGTCGGCAAGGCACTGGACGCTGCACGAGCTCGCGAAGCGGCGCGTAAGGCGCGGGAAATCGTCCGCAAGGGCGCAATGGGCTCCAGCATGTTGCCGGGCAAGCTGGCCGACTGCCAGGAACGCGACCCCGCGCTCTCGGAGATCTACATCGTCGAGGGCGATTCCGCCGGCGGCTCCGCTAAACAAGGACGCGACCGAAAGAACCAGGCCATCCTTCCGTTGAAGGGCAAGATTCTCAACGTCGAGAAAGCCCGGTTCGACAAGATGCTCGGTCACAGCGAAATCAAATCGCTCATCACCGCGCTCGGCACCGGTATCGGCAAAGACGACTTCGACCTAACCAAGCTGCGTTACCACAAGATCATCCTGATGACCGACGCCGACGTGGACGGGTCGCACATCCGGACACTCCTGTTAACCTTTTTCTACCGGCAGATGCCGGCGCTGGTCGAGAACGGCCACGTCTTCATCGCTCAGCCGCCGTTGTTTAAGGTAAAACGAGGTAAGAAAGAGGAGTACATCAAAGACGAAGGCTCGATGATTCGGTACCTGATGCGCCAGGCCACCAGCGACATGAGCGTCAAATCTGCCGGCGCAAGCCAGGCGATCGAGGGCCGTGACTTGGCAAGAGCGCTTGAGCGGATGGTGGATTTTAAACGTTACTGTGAGCGTGCTGCTCGGCGACTCGGCGGCGACGCCCAAATGCTGAGCATTCTTCTTGAATCCTTGAGCGGGCGGAAGGGAATCCTTCGAAAAGAAGGGCTGAACCTGCGCAAGGTGTTCCAGGACGGCGACCTGATGGCGAAGGTCGAAGGCGCGCTTCACAAGGCCGGCTACAAAACCGAATTGACGCCCGACGAGGAGCATGGACTCTGGGAGATTGAAACTGTCACCAGCACTGGCATGAACATCATTGTCGATTGGAATTTTGCGAGCTACGTCGAATTTCAACAAGCGGTTGATCTCTTCAAGTCGCTCGAAGACGAGTTGGCTGCCCCATTCGTATCCGGCGAAAACGGAACCAGCGAGGAAGTTCCCACGCGCGAAGCGCTGCTCGAAAAGGTTCTCGCCGCGGCGAAGAAAGACTTGTCGATCCAGCGTTATAAAGGTCTCGGCGAGATGAACCCGGAGCAGCTTTGGGAGACAACGATGAATCCCGAAAAGCGAACGCTGCTGGAAGTTAGAGTCGATGATGCCGTGGAAACTGATTCGATCTTCACCGTGCTGATGGGCGACGCTGTCGAACCGCGCCGGAAGTTCATCGAAGACAACGCGCTCGACGTGAGAAACCTGGACGTCTAGTCCGTTTCTCCCTCACGAAATCGATCGACCTTAAAACGCCAAAGCTTGACGGGTGTATCGCGCGATATGCCCGCCTTGCGTGAGGCGATCTCGACCTGCTGTTTCGCCGTTTCGACGCCCGGAATGTCCGGCAACAACAAACCACGCCGTCCGCTTGTTTCATCTTCTACAATCACGCCAAAGACTTTCGGATCGAGCTCCTCAAAAGATGTCTTTTCCGCAGGCAGCAGCACGTCAACCGAGTAGCGCAGGTTCGACAGTTCATCTTCACCGACAGGATCAAACCGCGGATCGTTCATCGCCGCGCTGATCGCATTAGTGATGATCTCCTGGCCGAGAGTTTCTTTCGCCGGTTCGATTGTCCCGATGCATCCGCGCAACTCGCCGTCGCGTGTCTTGAGACAAACAAAGCAAGGCGCACGCGCCGACAACAACCCGGCGAACGATTCTCGCGGCGCCGGCAAAATTTCTCCCGAACGAATAAATGCTTCCACCGCCTCGCGCGCCAGACGCGGCAAATCATGGCGTTTCGATTCCGCGGGCTGATTGATCAGCTGCGCCACGAGATAACCAACGCCGAACGGCGCCTCGTAATTCATCACCTCACACGACAACGGCAAACCCGTGCTCGCACCGATCGCTACCAGCATCGATCTAAACCCACACTCGCCGGCAAGTTTCCGCAGATTGAAATCTATTTCGACGATCCCCTGCGGATCGTTCGCCTGCAGCGAAGCAATAACCTTCTCGTCGAACACGTGTGCGTTTGGATTGAATCCTGCCGGAGCGTGTGGCGTGAGGCGGTGACTCAAGTCGCCACTCGCGATAAAACCCACCGGCCGGCCAAGTTCGTCGACAGCCTTCTTGATGCAACGGCCAAAACGAACGTGATCTTCGTTTGAAAGGAAGCTGTAACCGAGTGCGACCACTTTTCCCTGCCAGCCATTTCGCAGCAGGAAATACAGCGGCACGGCGGTGCCATGATCGAGATCTGTCTCTGGCAAAGTGGAAACACGAAACTTCTCGCCGGCGGCGAAACCAGTGATGGATGCGAGTAACTCACGATCGAGCGGAACGGACACGCTCGTCTCAGGCGCGTGAAACTTGGCGAAGTCGCCGTAAACTTCCGGTCCTTCGTAAGCGACAAACGAGTCGATCTCGAGCGGCGCGTGCGGCGAGATCAAGATGACGGTCTCGGCACCGCTGGCGATTAGCCGATCCGTGAGCTCCGCCATCGCGTCGATCGATTGGCGCACGGCGGCTATCGACTCGCGTCCGACCTCAGGCACCATGATCGGCGGATGCGGGGCAATGCCGGAGAAGACTAGGCAACTGCGCTCATTAGTCATTCTGTGCGCTTTCGCGATTTGAGAGGGACGGCTGTTATTCTACGCTCGGACCGCTAGTGTCACAATTGACGCGATGAACGAATACGATCTGCTTATTGTCGGCGCCGGACCGGCTGGGTCCTTTGCGGCTGAACTACTTGCGAGCCGCGGCGCGAAGGTGGCGCTGTTCGACGGCCGCCCGCCCACGGAACCGAAAGCCTGCGGCGGTGGCGTAACGGCGAAGGCATTGAAAGCGTGGCCCAAGTTGCTGAACGCCGTGGGCCGCACGATCAACGAGATCGATCTCTATTCTCCTTCCAGCAAAAGACTCCATTTGCAACTGGAAGAACCGTTCGCGGTTTATTCGCGCGTCGTCTTCGACGGCTACTTACGCGAACGCGCGCGCGACGCCGGCGCGCAAGTATTCGCGGAAAAGATCTCGGCGAGAAAAATCGTGAAGACCGACAACGGCTGGCGCGTGTCGGGCGATTCAAACGAATGGTCCGGTAAGGTGCTCGCCGGCGCAGACGGCGCAAACAGCGGCATCGCCAAAACGCTCGTTGGTCCACTCTCGCCTTCGGACATGGAAGTCGCATTTGGTTATCGCGCGCCGTTGCCCGCGAATGGACCAGCGCCGACAGTGGTGGCGTTCCTACCGCGTTGGGTCGGATACGCGTGGGCGTTTCCACGTCCGGATCACATCTCGTTCGGCATCGCGACGACGCAGGACGCTTTCGAACATCAGCCGCTCGACGATCTGCTGTGGTGTTTCATGATCGGCTATTACCAGCAACGCGAAGACGCCAACGTCAACTTCTGGAAAAACAAAACCGATTCGACTACGACAGAAGCCATTCGCGATGATCTGCGTTCAACTGCCGAACGTTACGCAGCGCGCATTCCTGGTCTATCGCCTGCGACGTGGGACAACAGGACCGTTTGCGGCGCCAACTGGGCCTTGCTCGGCGACGCCGCTGGTTTCGCCGATCCGGTGACTGGCGAAGGAATCTATTACGCGTTACGTTCGGCGGAATTATTTGCCGAGGCTTACCTGCGTGGAGATGTGCAGAGTTACGAAACAAGTTGGCGCAAAGACTTCGGCGCCGAATTGCGTCGCGCCGCACAGATGCGCCGGCGCTTCTACGGAAACTTCCTCGGCGCGCCGTTCACCGAGCGCATGATCGAGTTTGCGAAAGGCCATCGCGGAGTTAAGCGCGTGTTGGGAGATTTAGTAGCAGGCGAACAAGGCTACGTCGATTTGAAAAAGAAGCTGCTCAAAAGCGCACTGCGTCCCGTCTAGGCTAATTTTGCTCAAGGAGCAAGACGTTTGATGGTCCAGGTTTCGTCAGGCTGGAGCTCGTAAAGAATTCGGTCGTGCAGACGGCCGACACGGCCTTTCCAAAACTCGATCCGATCCGGCTTCAATCGAAAGCCGCCCCAGTGTGCCGGACAATCAATTTCACGATCGCAGTATTGCTCGGCTAACTCGTGCGCGCGCTGCTCTAAAATTTCGCGCGCCGAGATCACTTCGCTTTGCGGCGAGGCCCACGCGCCGATCTGGCTCTCGCGTGGTCGAGTCTTGAAATAAGCCCCCGACTCTTCAGCAGATGTCTTCGCGGTCTTACCTTCGACACGCACCTGCCGTTCGAGTTGTGGCCAATAAAACACAAGCGCCGCGTATGGATTGATTTCGAGCTGCCGCGATTTTGAGCTTAGGTAGTTGGTGAAGAAAACGAAACCTTCGGCGTCTACCTGTTTCAACAAAACCATGCGCGCGGTTGGTCGCCCATCAGGCGTGACGGTCGCGAGACTCATCGCGTCCGACATCGGCAGCTTCGCGGTAATCGCGTCGTCAAACCAGAGCTGAAACTGTTTGATGGGATCGCGTTCGATCCTGTTCTCGTCTAAGCCTTCCATCACTCCTCGTTTGCCGTGTAGGGTGCGAGCCGTTCGCGCAATTCAGCCGGAATCGGAACGGTTTCAAAGGTATCCTGCTTGACCGCGGCCAGGATGAAATGCGCTGTTGCGATCAGCGCTTCCTCGCCCTTGCGCCGCACTTCAAAATTGAGCTTCATCGACTTCGTGCCGAAGCGTCCCACGTAAACACTGACTTCCAACAAATCATCCAACCGCGCGGCGCGGCGAAAGTCACACTCGAGATGCACGCGCGGCAACCAGATCCTCAGCTCATCAAACATCTGGCCGTAAGCAAGACCGACTTCGCGAAACAGCTCCGTCTCCGCAAACTCGAAGAAGTGAATGTAGGCGCCGTAAAAAATAATGCGCGCTGCGTCGACATCGCCCCAGCGCACACGCTCTTCAATCGTAAACTTCTTGTGGTTAGTCATCTAAGTTGAAAGATTGAATCAGAACTGCTTCAAAAACCGTATCAACTCCTCGTTGAACTGCTCCGTGCGCTCGAGGTTTGAAACGTGCGACGCATTCTCGATCACTACGAGGCGCGAACCTTCGATCTCGCGATGCATCTTCTCACTATCCTGCACCGGCGTGATCGGATCTTCCTGTCCAACCAGAATCAACGTCGGACACGAGATCTGCGACAACAGCGACGTTTGATCGTCACGTTCCGCCATCCCCAGCAACGCACCGGCGGCGCCTTCCGGTTTCGTCTTCAACATCATGTCGCGCACGCGCTTCACGACCTCGGGATGTTTGCTCACAGTGTCCGGCGTCAAAAGCTTTGGCAACATCGCATCCGCGATCCCCGCCATTCCTTCAGCAAGCGCTTTCTCAGCCTGTTGATGGCGCGTCTGTTTTCCTTCTTCGGTGTCCGCCTGCGCACGCGTGTCGGCCAGAATCAACGCCCGAACACGCGACGGAAACTGTTTGTAGAACGCGAGCGCAACATAACCACCCATCGACAACCCACCAATAACAGCGCGAGAGATCTCAAGATGGTCCAACAACGCAGCCACGTCCTGGGCCATGCGATTCATCGTCGCCGCACCTGGCGAAGCGTCGCTTTCACCATGCCCGCGCAGGTCCGGCGTGATCACGCGATAACTGTTACTCAACGCACCGACCTGTTCGTTCCACAACGTCCGATTGAAAGGATAACCATGCAACAACACGACAGGCTGTCCGAGCCCCGCGTCCGTGTAGGCCAACTGAATATCATCCACTCGTATAAACGACATAAGTTAGAAATCTCTGCGCGCCGCTCGCGCAACTACCGACACCAACTCCCGCAACTCGATCGGCTTTGCCAGATAAATTTGAAACCCGGACGACAACGCGCGCTCGCGATCCTCTTCTTTCGCGTAAGCCGTGATCGCCACTGCCGGAATGCTTTGTGTTTCATCCTTGTCCAGCGAGCGCACTTTTTCAATCAGGCCGTAACCGTCCTCGCCCGGCATCGCAATGTCGGAGACGAGCACGTCGGGCCGTTTCTGCCTGATGGCCTGAATGGCCTCTCCTGCGGAAGATACCGCAGTGACGTTCGCTTGTCTCCTGGTCAACGCGGTCGCCATCAATTTCAAGGTGTCAGAATCGTCATCAACAAGCAAAACGTTAACGCCCGACAACATCTGCGACGCATACGCAATACTCTTGTCCGTTGCCGGCTCAATCGTCTTAACTGTCGAATCAAGCAACGGCAGCGTGATCGTAAACGTCGCGCCCTGGCCCTCACCGCGACTCGCCGCGCGAATCGTGCCGCCATGTATTTCAACCAGGTGACGCGCGATAGCCAAACCGAGCCCGAGCCCGCCGTGATGTCGCGTCGTCGTGCTGTCAGCCTGGCTAAAACGATCGAAAACGTACGGCATGAACTCACGCGAAATTCCCTGGCCCGTATCAGTCACACTGATCTCAACCGCCGCATTCGCCTGCGTGACTTTCAACGCCACTCGCCCGCCACTGTTTGTAAACTTCACCGCGTTTGAGAGCAGGTTCCAGATCACTTGCTGCAGCCGGTTGGCATCGCCGGAGATCATCGCCGGCGGTGTGTTGTCGATATCAGTCTCGATGCGTATGCCCTTGGCGTCGGCGGTCGGACGCACGACGTTAATCGCGTTTTGGACCACCGGCACGACCTCGATCGGATGCAGATCGATGTACAAGTTGCCGGTAATGATTCGCGACACGTCGAGTATGTCGTCGACGATCTGCGCCTGCGCTCTCGCGTTGCGCCAGATCGTCTCGATAGCCTGTTGGGCCAGTGGACCATCGAGTGATCCGTCTTCGAGCAGTCGCGCCCAACCGAGGATCGCAGTGAGCGGCGTGCGGAGCTCGTGCGAAACAGTAGCGAGAAACTCATCTTTCAGGCGGTTTGATTCTTCAGCGGCTTCGCGCGCGGTGCGTTCGAGTTTTAGCAGCCGAATGTTTTCAATCGCCACTGCGGTCAAGTTTGCCGCCATTGTCATTGCCGTGACGTGTTCGTGCCGGTACGCCTGCTTCTGATAACTCTGCACTTCAATCGTGCCGATGATGCGGCCCATCACTGCCATCGGCAGCGCGAGCGACGACTCCGGACGCAAACCATTATCCTCGCCAACGATCACCGAAAGATTCGCACTCGTCGCGCGCATGTAATCGTTGGTTATAACAACTTGTCCGGTGCGCACTGCGCGAGAGTTTGGACCACTCTCCGTCACCGGCATCGGCGGCAATTGCGAAACGTCGACTTCCTCGCCGTCGCCCCAGCCGTAACACGCAGTGCGAACATCGCGAAGCGGATCGTAAAGCGAAACAAAAAAGCCGTCGCACGGCACGGAGACCCTCGTGAACTCCCGCAGTCCATGAAAGATCGTGTTCAACTCCCGCGCCGTTCCCAAAGCTTGCGAGAGACTCGAAATACGTTCGAGCAGGCGTTCGTATTCCGACAGCGCGCGTTCGTTGGCTTCGTTGATCGCCTTTTCCGACTCTCTGACTTCTTCCGCCGACTGTTCAGCACGCGATCGTGCTCGCACCTCAGCGCGCGTGATCGCAAAGAACAGAAAACTAAGCAACGCACCGACGATGAGTGTGTACTTCAACAACGGACGGCTCGAGCCGCGCTCAAACGACGGTTTCTCCGCATAGCGCAACGTCCACGGGCGTCCCGCAACGTCGAGCGAACCCTTTTCGGTAAAACGATGATCGCTTGGCGACGCAGCGTCGTGCGTGCCGTACAAAAAGCTCTGTTCGTTAACGTCCGAACCGTCATAAACGCGAAAGCTCACGTCGTAGTTTTTCTCCGACGTGATTGGACCAAGAAACTCGTCGATGAAATAAGGGCTGTAAACGTAGCCGAGGATCGCACGGCGGCGCTCGTCGATTGAGTTGAGCGGGGCGCTGTTTCGATAGACGGGCGCATAGATCAGAAAGGCCGGCTGCTCTTTATTCTCGCCCTGGACCAACTGCACGCGCCCGGAAGCCGCGGGCGCACCCGTGTCGCGCGCTTGCTCCATCGCCTGCCGGCGTACGGGGTCGTCAAACATGTCATAACCAATCGCGTTCTCATTTCGATTTCCCGGCGGATAGAGATAGATGATCGCGGTGTATTGGTCGCGTGGTCCATCGGGCCAGACGTGGAAGTCTTCACGGACGGCCTGGCGCATCCTTTGGACCAGCTCATCCTTCTGTGCGGACGTGAAGCTGCGCGAGAAACCGATACCTTGAATACCGGGATAGTTTTTTTGCAGATCGAGCTGCTGCACAAAGCGATGAAACTCGACAGCCGCGACTTCGTCACTCGCAGCGAACAGACCGGTCCCCGCGCGCAGCAACGTAATCGAAGTCTCGAGCTTGAGTCTTATTCGATCCTGAAGTTCCTGGACGTTCTTTTGAAACCGGCTTTGGTCTTGTTCGAGAGTGAGTCTGGAAAAGTGGTAGTAGACCACCAACGTGAAAGCGAGCCCGACCACCAGGATCAAATAAGGCACGAGAACGCGGTGACGGCGTGACCGCTGGTTATAGACATCCCGAGCTCGTTTCAACTCGCGCATGGGAGACAAAAATGAGAGGGCGAATTTAAGAAACTATCTGACGCGTCGCGTTCGTCGTCGTAGAAAATCTATGAGCACAAACTGCGAAAGATTGCCGGGGTTTGCGAAGTAAGCCTTGCCATTTGTCATGGCAGACATCTGCTTGACGAAGTCGACCAGATAATAATCGCTCGCCAGCATGAATGTGTTGATCATGATACCGGCTTTGCGGCAGGCCTGCACCTCTTTGAACGTTTCCGCCATCACGAGCGGGTCGCCGCCCATCGAGTTTTTGTAAAGCCGCCTCGTGGGAGCGCCGGTTTTGCCGGGCCGGCCAGTGTCGAGTGATTGTCCAACGAAACACGCGGTCGGTTTGCCGTCAGTGACCATCACGATCTGCTTCATCTCTTTGCGTTGGGCCTGCAACAAGCGGCGCGAGAGACGCAAACCTTCAGCAGTGTTCGTGTGATACGGCCCGACCCGCGTGGTCGCGAGCTTGGCGAGCGGCAGCTCTTCGGCTCCATCGTGAAAGAGCACGACTTTGAGCGAGTCGCCGGGATACTGCGTGCGGATCAGGTGCGACATCGCGAGCGCGACTTTCTTCGCCGGCGTGAAACGATCTTCGCCGTAAAGAATCATCGAGTGGGAACAGTCGAGCATCACGACTGTCGCGCACGACGATTGATAGTCACACTGATGAACGTAAAGATCCTGGTACTCGAGATTGAGCGGGACTTTCAGTCCCTCGCGTTGAATGGCTGAGAGAAGCGTGCTGTTAACGTCGAGATTGATCGTGTCGCCAAACTCGTAACGCTTGCTCGCCGCCGCGGCTTCAACACCCGTCGATAAGTAAACCGTGTCGTGACGTCCGGCGGCGCTTTTGCCGAAACTTCCGAGCAGGTTCCGCAGTGTTTTGTAACCGAGAAAATCCAGGCCTTTTTCAGTAACTTCGAAGCGCACCTCGCGTGGCAACGGTTCCGAAAACTCGCCTTGTCCGCCGCCGGGTCCTTGTTGTCGCGCGTTCTGTTGCGGTTCCTCGGCGTGAAGCGTTAGGTAACCTTCTTCGACCAGACGCTCGATCAGTTGGTTCAGCAACTGTTCGAGCAGCGAGCCCTCAAATTTGTTTTCGTTCTCGGCGAGCATTTCGCGAATCTGGTGCTCGCTGACCAGGCCCTTGTCCATGAGCGCTTGAAGCAGTGCGCGGCGCAGCGCGTCGAGCGACGTGTCAGTCTGCCGGCTTTGGCGCGTCCAGTAGTAATCGTCGTCGTAACCCGAATCGAGCAGAGCATCAGACATGCTGTCCATCAACTCGCCGAGATTGATCGACGACACGTCGAAGCCCTTGAATTTCGAGTAACGCGTGAACTTCAACTGTATTTTCCTGTTTCGGTCAGATCGTCGTAAATCATGCCGCGGCGATCTTTTCGGGCTTTGGTAACAGCGGTGTATGTGCCTTCTTCGTTGCGGCTGATCTTGTTTTCCGCGTAGAGACCTTCGAGCACGAGCTCGCACGCTGCGACCAGTTTCGCTGTTTCGCTCGAGTGAAAGTCAAACGGGATGGACGCAGTCTCCCACAGTTCCGGCACGGCGTCCAAGAGCGTCTTGCACTCGTCGGCGGATGCAGTGTCTGTGAGCAGCAGCTTGTTTCCTTCGTCAAACCACTGCACGGCGCGCGAGAAGTCGATACCGACAAAGTAGCCTTCGAAGATTTCACCCGCGGCGCGTTTGATCAACTCGCGCGCGATTCGGTGCGCGCCGAGTTGTTCGCCTTCGTACTCGAGCTCCATCTTGCCCGTCATCGACGGAATCGCGGCATAAATATCGGCGACACGCGGCACGATCGGCTCGTCGCCCGTTAACAATGAGCGGCGCTCGGCATTCGACACGACCGACTCCATCACCGTGATCGGCATGCGTTGCGAAACACCCGAATGCTTGTCGACGTGATTGTCTTCACGCGCTTCGAACGCGATCTGTTCGACTACTTCACGAATAAACTCCGGCACAACGACGTCGCTGCTTTGCGAACGCTTGGTCCAAGCTTCCTGGCGGGTGATCTCGATCGCCACCGGCAGCTCTTTCGCGTAGTGCGTCAGGATCTCGGCGCCGATGCGATCTTTCAACGGCGTGATGATCTTGCCGCGCGCCGTGTAGTCCTCGGGGTTTGCGGAGAAGACGAGCAGGACGTCGAGAGGCAGGCGCACGGGATAACCCTTAATCTGCACGTCGCCTTCCTGCATGATGTTGAAGAGCCCGACCTGAATCTTGCCCGCGAGATCCGGCAACTCGTTGATGGCGAAGATGCCGCGGTTCGCGCGCGGCAGCAGACCGTAGTGGATCGTCAGTTCGTCGCTCAGCAAGTGGCCGCCTTTCGCGGCTTTGATCGGATCGACGTCGCCGATGATGTCGGCCACGGTTACGTCAGGCGTGGCGAGTTTTTCGACAAAGCGAGCGTCGCGATCGATCCAGTCGATGCGCGTCATGTCGCCTTGTTGTGCGAGCGTCTCGCGCGCGTAAGCTGAGATCGGGTGAAACGGATCGTCGTTCACTTCCGAACCGGCGATGATCGGGATGCGATCGTCGAGCAGTTCAGTCAGTTGGCGGATGATGCGGCTCTTTGCCTGGCCGCGCAGGCCGAGCAGGATGATGTTGTGACGCGACAGGATCGCGTTAACGAGTTGCGGAATGACCGTGTCGTCATAACCGACGATGCCGGGAAACAGTTTCTCGCCGGCGCGTAGTTTCTTGATCAGGTTGTCGCGCAGTTCGTCTTTGACGGAACGGGTTTGATACCTGACCGCTTTGAGTTCGCGAAGGGTTCTTGCGTAATCCATTTCTTTTAGGTAGGAGAGATTCTATCTAAATCGCCCCGTCTTCGCGCAACTTCTCCAGGTGCGCGAGCACAGCCCGTTCGGCCATGGCGTATGCTTTGGGCGAGACGTCAGTATAGACCTTCGCAACAATTTGTTTCGGATCTGTTGCGCCGTCTCGGACCGCTTCCAGTATGTTTCGCTCGCGTTCCAACCGGTGTGAGATGTACTCGTCGATCTTCTGATACGGCGTGGCGACGGCTGGACCGTGGCCGCCGAACAGCACCGTCAGGTTGGGCAGCGAGCGCATTCGCTGGAGTGAATTCAGGTAGTCGCGCATGTTGCCTTCGGGCGGATCGATCAGCACCGAACCGACGCCGACAATATTATCGCCCGTTAACAGTGCGCCCCGATCGGGGTCATGAAAACAAAGATGACCGCGCGCGTGTCCGGGTGTATGTAGTGCATTCAATTTAATCTGTGGTTCGCCTTCGAGTGTGATCACGTCGCCGTCTTCGATGAAGCGATCGACGTGAACGTCGCTGTTCATCTCGCGCAGCGCTTCTGCGGTTTGTGCGTGAGACGCGACAGGAACATCGCCGCCGAGATGTGCTTTTAAAACGTTCACGCCGCCGATGTGATCCGGGTGCAGATGCGTGATGATGATTTCCCGCACGCGCCTGCCTTCCGCGATCATCTCGTCGAGACACCCGGCCAATGCCTGTTGCTCGTCTTCGTAAGGCGAACCCGGATCGACAACCAGGATCTCTTTCGACGTGTGAATCAGGTAACAGCAGGTGTGTGTTGCGGGTGGACGTGTCGGCGTGCGCACAGGGAAACAGATGTAGTTTGGCCGGAACGTGATCCGGCGCGCGATCTCGCCCTGCGCATTGATGTTTGCAAGAAAGCGTTCGACGAGATCCTGCGAGACGCCGCCGGCGATCGTGGTTAACGCGTGTAACGTCGGCGGCACGGCCACGACCTGATCGCGCAGCCAACGCTCGTAAGCTGCTTCGGCAGTGATCCATTCGCCGTCTTCAAGCTCGCCCGTCGTTAGATACGGTTCCTGTTTCTCCGGACAGTCAACGAGGAAAAACCAGGTATCGAAGCGGCGCGCGTTGAACGGCGGCGTGACCCAACGTCCAACGTATGTGAAGTCGTTGGCGTCGAGATACAGTTCGTAATGCTTCAACAGCGCGGGCCATGACATTCGTCCCGACTCGAGATCGTCGAGCAACGAAGCGCGTTGACCTTTCGTAAGCGTCTCGCCACCACGAGCCGCCAGCACACCTAACTCTTCAAACAGTTCGCGTGCGGCGCCGCTGATCATCGCGGACGTCACGGCGTCGGGCGAGTTGCGTACGTCGACCTCGGCGTCACTCGCATCGATTTGCCCACCCGGAAACGCATGATACCCGCCGAGAAACGCGAGCTTTTCGCTTCGTTTCACCCAGTAAACTTCGGGCCTCTGTGGATTGGTATCCTGCCGGAGAAGAATAACCGCGGCAGCGTCTTTAGGAACTACGCTCACGACCACCTGAATCTTTCGCCGTCGCCGGGGCCCCAGGGCACGCCGCGCATGTGGTACCCGCCTTGTTCCCAAAAGCCCGCCTCGTCTTCCTGGAGGAAACGCACGCCGCGCACCCACTTCGCCGATTTCCACGCGTAGAGCTGCGGGATGATCAGGCGCACTGGCCCACCGTGTTCCGGTTCGATCGGTTGCCCGTCGTGGGCCCACGCAAAGAGCGAGTCTTCTTTCAAGAAGTATTCGAGCGGAACGTTTGTGGTCCAACCGTAGTCGTAAGCCAAAGCGAGCACAAACTTCGCTTCCGGTTTGATACCGACGAGCTTCGCGATCTCTCGCGTCGAGACGCCGCTCCAGATGTTGTCGAGCCGCGACCAGCGCGTGACGCAGTGAAAGTCGGCGTAAACGCGCACCGGCGGGAGCTGCATAAACTCATCAAGCGACCACTTCATCGGACGCTCGACAAGACCTTCAACTTCAAACTCCCACGTCTCTAAATCGATCTCCGGTGTGCCGTGCGCATCGAGCACGGGCCATTTCTTCGTACGCGACTGACCAGGCGGCAAGCGTTTCTCCCGGTGCGTGTCGGGACTGATGATGATCTCTGTGTCCTCGATCTCTTCCGGCTTGCGCGGGTCAGTCGTTTGGTATTTCGGATCCACAAACATCTTCTCGAGAAAGCTCATTTCTTAGAATGCCTTTCAGCCAGCGCCACCAACTCGTCCGGCATCCACTTGCCAACGCCCTTCGCAACCGCGTCACTGATGCCAACACTGCGATCGTGCCAGTCGTCATGACTGCCTTCCGCGCCTCGCTCGAGTTCGTAGTTTTCAGTTTGTTCTAGACTGATCAGAATGCCGTCGACGATCTCCTTCCAGTCCTGAGACTGAATACCGCGACGCACGATCGGCAACCCGGCGGTCCAGTCTTCTTCCGGCGCACGCGCGTCCTGCTCGGGAATCGTCAAATTGTGCAGCGGTGGAAAAGGCGCGCCGGAATACTCCCGAACCAAAAGATCCTTGAGCTGTTTCAACGTGTAATCAGCATGTTCGCGACGCAACGCCTGCGCGCGACGAAAAATGTCAGCGACTGTCGATTGTTCCATGGTGTTTTCGGAAAGATTACACAGAACCGGGCGTTTGCGAAAGGCGAGCGCCTCGGTGCGCAGACAAGGCGAGGACTGTCAGCGCGGTTGTGACCGCCGCGGAGAGAAGGCAAAACTGACAAAACGCGTGAATCACGAAAGCCTGGAGGTAGACGAGCCACAGGCTGACGAGGAACATCAGCAACACGACCACCGTCAACAGCATTCCCGCGACGCGATAACCAAAAGCCGCGAGCGTTGCGAGACTAAAGACCGTGAAATACGCAGAGGCGCCAATCGCCGCCAAAGGCACACCGGACACCACCGCGTACTGGCTGCTCAGCACTTCCGAGCAGCCCGCGACGATCGTGCAGCGAACACTCTGTCCGGTTACGTGTTCAACCGTGAGGTAAATGGCGTCAGCAAGACCAATGAGTGAAACAATGGCCGCCGCGATGTAACGCTTCATTACCGGCTTCCGCTGGCGGCGAGTTCACTCTGAATTACGGCTCGCAGTCTGTCAGGCGCGAGAAGCGATTCAAACGGCACTTCGCGGCCGTTGATAAAAACGGTCGGCGTGCCTCGTACGCCCATTGTCTGACCGCGCCTGCTGTCGAGAAAAACTCGTTGGGCAACCTGTTCGCTGCCCACGTCCTTTTTCCAGCGCTCGATATTCAGGCCGATCTGTTTGGCGTAGCCTTCGAAGATTGGACCAACGTCCATCTTGTCTTTCCACTCCGCCTGATGCTCGTAAATCAGATCGTGCATTTCCCAGAACTTGCCTTGCAGTCCCGCAGCTTCGGCTGACGAAGCAGCGGCGACGGCGTGCGGGTGCGATTGAGTAAGGGGAAAATTCCGGAACGTGATGCGCAGTTTATCGCCAAACTCCTCGTGCATCTTTTCGAGTACGGGATGAAACGCGGCGCACGGCGGACACTGATAATCGCCAAACTCTTCGAGTTGCACCGGAGCGTTCGCGGCGCCGAGTGTTTGCGCCGGTTCAGCTCCCGGAATTCCTCTGATCGGAGCCGGTCGTGACTGTGGGTTGTTGGCCGTTGATTGCGACGCGGGCGCCGGATTAGCCGATGGCGTGCCGGGAGTTACGCGCGTCAAGTACCACGCAGAACCGACCGCAATGCCGAGCACCACGAGAATGATTAGGAAAGGAAGTATTCGTTTCATATTCAGGTTTAGACTGCGGCAGCGAGAGTAGCCGCGAGCGAACGAAAGATATCGCGTCCGTCACTGGACCCGAGCAAGTCTTCGCAAGCGCGTTCCGGATGCGGCATCAGCCCCAGGACGTTACGTTCGCGATTGCAAATTCCCGCGATGTTATCACGCGAACCGTTTGGATTCGCTGCGTCGGTGATGGCGCCGTCTTTTTCACAATAACGGAAGACGATGCGATCTTCGCGTTGCAACTCTGCAAGCGTCGCGTCGTCGCAAACATAATTGCCTTCCGCGTGTGCGATTGGAATGCGCAACACCGCGCCGCGTTGCATTTCGTTAGTGAACGGACTGTCCGACGTTTCAACACGCACGTAAACGTGCTCGCAGATGAAATGCAGATCGCGATTCCGAATCAGCGCGCCCGGCAGCAGTCCGGCTTCGCATAGAATCTGAAAGCCGTTACAGATGCCGAGCACGAACCGTCCGCTTTCGGCAAATTTCTTCACCGAGTTCATCACCGGCGAAAAGCGCGCGAGCGCTCCGGCCCGCAGGTAGTCGCCGTAGGAAAACCCGCCCGGAATGATCACCGCGTCGTACGTGCTCAAATCGGTCTCGCGATGCCAGATAAAGTCTACCGGCTGACCCACGTGTTTTGAAATCACGTGGTAGGCATCGTGGTCGCAGTTCGAGCCGGGAAAAACAATAACTCCAAACTTCACGCTTCTATCTCCACGCGGTAGTCTTCAATTATCGGGTTCGACAACACTTCACGCGCCATTTTTTCTACCGCTTCGCGGGCGTGTTGGCTGTCGACCGAGTCGTCCAGAGCGATCTCGAAGAACTTGCCCTGCCGCACGTCCGAGATCCCGGAAAATCCGAGCAGCTCGACCGAGTGTTGGATGGCTTTTCCCTGCGGATCGAGCACTCCGGGTTTCAGGTTTACGTAAACTTTGGCTTTCATCTTCAATCTCTTCTCTGTGTCTCCGCGCCTCTGTGGTTTCAAAATGTAGCAAAATAACCACCGAGACACGGAGATACAGATGTTTAATTACATCACTACGTTAGCTCAATAAAACGTTGCT
The DNA here is from genome assembly GCA_036281015.1 of Pyrinomonadaceae bacterium. GTDB lineage: Bacteria > Acidobacteriota > Blastocatellia > Pyrinomonadales > Pyrinomonadaceae > PSRF01. The sequence continues at coordinate 5,115 of DASUPR010000486.1, read as the reverse complement.
TAAGAAGCGTTTATTGGACTAATATCCTCCGGCTCTAAACGTCCCCAAGGAGAAACTTATAATGCAAAACCCGCCGCCCGTTCAAACGACCAAATCAAGCACCGGGCTCGACGAAAACATTGCCGCACTGCTGTCTTACATCTTTGGTTGGATCTCGGGACTGATTTTCTTCCTGATGGAAAAAGACAGTCGGCTCGTGCGGTTTCATGCGATGCAGTCGATTCTCTTTAACGTTTTGATAGCGGTCCTGGTGTTCGTGTTTTGGATCCTGACGTTTGTTCTGGTGTTAGTCGGCGCGGCGATTGGCGATGTCATTGGCACGATCTTCAGCCTGCTCGCTACGTTGCTCTGGTTAGTCTTCTCGGTCGGCATTCTGATCGCGTGGATCCTGTGCCTGGTCAAAGCGTTTCAGAGCCAATACTTCAAGCTGCCGATCATCGGCAACTTCGCCGAAAAGTTCTCGGCTAAGTAATTCCCAACCGTTTGAAGATCTGATCCACGTTCCGCAGGTAATGTTCCAGCGAGAACGTGCGATCGATCTCGGCGGCCGACAAGCGCGCCGTGATATCGGGATCGGCTTTCACGAGATCGTGAAAGTCGCGATCCTCGTCCCAGACTCTCATCGCATTGCGCTGCACCCACTCGTAGGCGGTCTCGCGCGACACGTCTTTGTTGGTCAACGCCAGCAGCAGTTGTCCGCTGAAGATCAGCCCGCGAGTGATGCGGAGGTTCTCCAGCATTCGTTCCGGATAGACCACCAAACCATCAATCAAGCCAATCGCTTTTTGCAGCATGTAGTCGAGCGCGATGCTCGAATCGGGCAGCACCACGCGTTCGGCGGACGAGTGTGAAATGTCGCGCTCGTGCCACAACGCGATGTTCTCGAGTCCGACGAGACTGTTGGCGCGAACGATGCGCGCCATGCCGCAGATGCGCTCCGAGATGATCGGATTGCGCTTGTGCGGCATCGCACTCGAACCCTTCTGGCCTTTAGTAAACTTCTCCTGCGCTTCACGCACCTCGGTGCGCTGCCAGTGACGAACATTCAGCGCAAACTTCTCGAGTGACGAAGCGATCACCGCGAGCGTGTTGAGATACTCGGCATAGTTGTCGCGCTGGATCACTTGCGTCGAAACCGGCGCGGCTTTCAGTCCGAGACGCGCGCAAACGGCTTCTTCAACCGACGGATCGAGATGCGCAAACGCGCCGACCGCGCCGCTAATCTTTCCCACCGCCACGGTTTCTTTCGCACGCAACAGCCGCTCGCGGTTGCGGCGCATCTCGTCAAACCACAGCGCAAACGTCAAACCGAAAGACGTCGGTTCAGCGTGAATGCCGTGTGTGCGTCCGACCTGCGGCGTGTTTTTGAATTCGACTGCACGGCGCTTCAGCACGTCGATCAGTGCTTCGACTTTTGTCAACAGGATGTCCGCGGCGTCGCGCAACAGCAGCGCGTTGGCAGTGTCGACAACGTCTGACGACGTGAGTCCGTAATGAACGAACCGGCTCGCTTCGCCGATCGACTCTGCAAGGTTTGTCGTGAAAGCGATAACGTCGTGGTTGGTGGTCTTTTCTATTTCATTGATGCGTTCGACGGAAAACTTCGCGCGGGCTTTAATCTGTTCCAAAGCCTCGCGCGGAATCGTTCCGTTGTCGGCGTGTACTTCGCACACCGCGATCTCCACATCCAACCATTTCTGAAACTTGTTCTGCTCTGACCAGAGCGCGCCCATCTCGGGCAACGTGTAACGATCGATCATCTTTATTGAAGTGCCGTTGAGTTCACAAAATAGCGCGCCAGTAACCAGCGTCCATTCTGTTCGATCAACGTAAACGTCTCCATTCCTTCGCCGCGTTCGAATCTTGTTTGATAGGAGAGTATGTACGCATGACCCTTCAAAGCGCCACCGGAGTTCTGCTGTTCGGTTGCCGAGTGGAGACTGCGATACTCAACTTTGCCGAGTTTCTCGCGCAGAGTTTTGAGAACCTGGGTTGATTGTTCGAGTGTGGAGTCTTGTTTCCACAGGTCGGACGACTCGTTATAGATCTGTTCGTAACGTTCCTGCGCGATCTGCTCGCCGACGGTGTTGACGACGTCCTGAACTTCAACCGGAACTCGCCCGCGATCGGCTTGTTGGCCGCAGCCCGACAGAAACACCAAAAACAAAAGCGCCGCTATTCCTACACTTTGATCCAGGGCGTGGGCTCCTTTGGATAGGACAAAAAGACTTCCGTCGCGCACGGAAACAGCGGTGTTTTCTCCTGCAACGCGACCTCGGCGGTGATCTTCGCGAGATATGGATTGTTCGCGCGTTGCGAGAGATGGGCCAGCACCATGTACTTCGCGCAGCCGTCGAATCCGTCTTTGATCCAATCGGCCAGGTCTTCGTTCGAGAGGTGGCCCAGGCGCGACAGGATGCGTTGTTTGAGTTCCCACGGGTACGAGTCGCAGGCCTTGAGCATGTCGCGGCTGTGATTCGACTCGATGACGATTGCAGCGCAGCCGCGGAGTTGTTCCGAGACGAGTGTCGTGATTGCACCGAAGTCCATTACGGTCGCGATCTTCACGCCGTGATGTGTGGCGGTAAAGCCGAAGTTGTCGACGGCGTCGTGTGGAATCGTGAACGGATGAAAATCGATCTCGCCGATGCGGAAGTCTCTGCTTGACTCGATCTGTTCGACGCGGCCTTTCAGCGCGTCCGCGCGGCGGCGTGGTTCGTCGTTGTTGACGTTGAAACGTTCGCTGACGTAAGCGTCGTGTGTTTTCGCTGAGATGTAGACGGGACAATCAACCGAGCCGAGTAAGACGCGAAGACCGCCGGCGTGATCGCCGTGTTCGTGCGTGACGAGCACTCCGTCGAGCTGTTGCACGTCCTCGCCGACGAAAGCGAGGCGGCGAACGATCTCTTTCGCGCTCAGGCCTGCATCGACGAGTACGCGTGTATTACCTGCAACGATCAAAACTGCGTTACCAGTTGATCCGCTGCCGAGAACGGTAAGCTTCATTGGCGGGAAACTATATCAGATTGATAACCGAGAGCGATCGACTTTAAAGCCGTTCAGATTTCCCAACGCGCCGAGTGCGAGTGTTTCTGATTTGAAGTAAGTGCGCGCGATTTCCTGAACTTGTTCGATAGTCGTTTTTCTCAGTTTCTCGATGACGATGTCAGGCGAGATGCGACGGCCGTGGATGATCTCCTGCCGCGCGAGTGTGCTGGCGCGTGCGCTCGACGATTCTAGCCCGAGCAGGATTGACGAGATCGCCTGGTCCTTCGCGATGCGCAGCTCTTCCTCACTAACGCTGTTGCGCACGACCTCGCGCAACTCTTTCAACGAAAGCTCCAGCACCTCGTCGAGTTGATCCGGCGACGTGCCGGCATAAACATTGAACACGCCGATGTCTGAAAAAGCACTGCCGGCGGCGCCGACCGAATAAGCCAGCCCGCGCTCTTCACGAATCTTCTGCCACAAACGGCTCGACGTTCCGCCGCCGATGACCGACGCGAGCAAACTTGCCGCGTAACGATCCTCACTCAACGCAGACGGCCACGGCGTGGCGAGCACGAGATGCGCCTGCTCGAGTTCATTCTTCTGCTCGATCATGATCGGCGCCGCCGGACGCGGGCGGCCGTCGAGCGTGTGCGGCCGTGCGCCGGCGCCACTCTCGCAACCGTTAAACGATCTTCCGACGAGTTCAACGAGGCGATCGTGATCGACGTTACCCGCCGCGGCGACGACCAGGTTGCTGTACGAAAACTCGCGCGCGTGGAAGGCGACGGTCGTTTTGTGATCGAAGGTCGGAACGGTTTCGCGGGTGCCTTCGATGGGACGCCCGAGCGGTTGGTTCGGAAAGTAGGCCGCGTTGAAGAGCTCGCCGAGGAGTTCGTCAGGCGTGTCCTCGACCATTTTCATCTCTTCGAGGATGACTTTTTGCTCGCGTTCGAGGTCTTCCTGGTCAAAACGCGGGTTGGAAACGAGGTCGGCGAGCAAATCCATAGCCTGCGACAAGGCGGTGTCCGCAACCTTTGTCGTAAAACCAGTCATCTCATGAGTCGTATAAGCGTCTAGATGTCCCCCCAGACGGTCGGTTTCCACGGCAATATCGCGGGCAGTACGAAGCCGCGTACCCTTGAAAACAGCGTGTTCGATGAAGTGACAGATTCCATTGAGCTCGGGCGATTCATGGCGCGAGCCGCGGCGCACCCAGATCCCGGCGGTCACCGACCTGAGCCCGGGCATGTGTTCGGTCAGGACGGTAATGCCATTTGGGAGTCTTGTAGTTTGCACTTCGTCAATCATCGAAAATCGTCTAGTTGGAAACCAAAATAAGGGTTTTAGGCACCGCGGTTGAATATGGGGGCCTGAATCCTAGCACGCCGGAAAGTGGGCGGCAAATGACCCAAAATACCGCGCAGTTCTTGACAGTATCAAGGGCCTGAACGACAATAGTTGGCCTATTTTTGCCGGTTCCCGGTAGTCTCCTCGGTGGGAACCGATGGCCCCTTCAATTCCCGAATCGGCGGCCCAGTGGGACTCTTGTAGCGGAGGTCGTAACACATGAGAAGAGTTGTCGGTTTAAGTTTATCCCTACTCGCGCTCATTTCACTATCTGCTGCTCCAATCGAAGCAGGTAGCTCGGGCAGATCGCTCGCGACCATCTCAGGCACCGTTACCGACAACAAGGGAACTCCGCTCGCTGGGGCACTCGTGTCTTTAATGCGCGAAGGTGCTGTGAAGCAATCAGTCAAACACACGCTCACCGATCGCCAGGGGAAGTTTGTCACGAAGGTGACGCCGGGCCGTTATGGAATCAAAGCTATCGCGAGTGGGTTCGGTGAAGTTGCTTTTAACGCCGTCGATGTTAAAGCGTCTGACGAACTCGTCTACAAGTTCAACCTCGAGCCCGTTGGTTACGGCAATACATTGCCAGAGCGCCGCCGCGATCGCGACGACGTGAAATGGACTTTGCGATCGGCGCAAAAGCGACGCTCCATTTTCCAGCAGAACGAAGGTGAAGACCCGACTGTCCAAGCGGTCTCCGAGGCTGAGAACAACACCCCGACCGAGATGACTGCCGATGCGCAGCCGGCGTGGTTCCGGCAAGGATATTCACCA
>DASUPR010000485.1:0-2756 GCA_036281015.1 Pyrinomonadaceae bacterium | reverse complement strand
ACCGCGCCCATCGAAACACCGGTGCCCGGTTGATTCACGTCCGCGATTCCCAACTCCGCGGCCACGTCCTTGAACGAACCGTCGCCGAGATTGCGATAGAGCGCGTTCTTACTTCCCTCGCCGCTGTTCGTGACGTAGATGTCCGACCAGCCGTCGCGGTCGTAATCGACAATCGAAACGCTCGCGCCCATCGATGCGACCTGCGGCATGATGTGATCCAACTTGGGATCAAGCGTCGGGGCCTGGTGCAGGAACTTTGCACCCGCCGACTCCGCGATTTCAGTGAGATAGAAACCGTAACGCTTCAAAGCTGCCGACGACTCGAGCGAACTGCTTGCCGCCTCACTTTGCGTGCGAAACTGTTTCAGTACGAGCGGGAGTGCCAGTAGTCCCACGAAAATCGCGGTGAGCACTACTCTTGCGAACTTGCGATCGATCATTGCGACTTTGTTCTGGGCCTCAACATGTTCTGGAAAACATCCGGAGCGACGTAACGCGTGTGATAGTTCTGCCAGTCCTCCGGAAAACGGCGATACACCCATTCGTCTTCCAGTTTTCCGGGCGGCGTGTCGTACAGGTTCCTGGCATGATACGGCAGCGGCAACACAGTCTTCGAGAACGTGGAATTATAGTCTCCATCCTTGATCCAACCGTCGCCACGAATCACGTAGTCGCGCAGCCAACCGGATGGCGGCGGCGCAGGCACGGCAAAGCGAAACGAGATCTCATCACCAGCATTCATGATCACGTAGCGATCGTCGGCGCGCAGCAGCAACTCGCGCACGTCGCCAAATCGCGTGTAGTAGCCAATCAAATCACGCCAGATCTGTTTCGATCCCGAAAGGCGGTTGTAGTCTGGTATTTCAGGAGACGAAGCGTTCGCCTGATTGATGACAGAATAACCGCGATAGTGAAGATCCGCCACCTCAGGATTCAAGTGCGTAACCTTCGGCGCGGCGTCAGGAAGTTCAACCGCCCACTCCAACAAGTCCCAAAAAACTTCAAGATTCGTGCGCAAACGAAGCTTTCGCGGCGTGCCGGGTTTGAAGACATTCGACACGTCGAACAGGCAAATCTTTTTGCGTCCGGCGGGAAAACCGAGGTTGGGTCGCGCGACTTCCCAACCTCCACGCCCGTCTGGAACCTCCAAACTCAACGGCTTGGCTTGTTCCTGCTGTCCCTGACTGATGGCCACGTTGATCGATGAATCTGTTGGATGCATCCAGCCGTGCGCGATCAGCCAAAGCGGGCCTTCGGCAGGCACATCGTTTCCGAGATCGATCTCGACGTAGTGATCTCGCGTGACTCCCTGGTACTTTCCGCGCCCGAAGTTGTCGAGATAGTTGCCGTCGAGAGTCGCGACGAGGTTGGTGACGTCTGTCCCTTTGTCATCAACCGCGGAAACGATTGGTCGTGGAGTTGAGACCGTAGTGATGGCCAGCTTCGCCGCCGGAATAACAAATCGTTCGTCTACGAAGATCTCCGTACCGGCGGGATGATCCACCACCATCAAACTCAGTTGATCGTAGTAATAGGTTTCCCAAAGTTCGGCCGTAATACGCAAATCGTAATAACTGTCGCGAGGTACGAGTTGATCGCGACCGATCTTGTACCACTCTTCCGTTGCTTCAACTCGTGCTGTTCCTATCGTGTTGATACGCAAGCCAATCGCCGAACTCCACGGCACGGTGTCTTTAACAAACTCCATCGTCTTGCCGTTCCAGGCAAAAAGAAACGGACACGATCCTTTCAGGCGTTGTTCGGCGACGACTGCCTGATCGGCTTTAATTTCAAAATCAGCGCGCACGGAACCGTTGGGCCAAACGACGCGAATTACGTCCGTGCTTGTCTGTTCACCCAAGCCAAAATGCAATCGCGGTCCGGTGATCGGTTGCTTTTGCACGAGCAGACCCGAGCGGATTTCCATCTCGCCGCCGACGCCGAATGAGTTGATGCGGTTATCTCCGCTCGCTTGAACCGCACGCGGATGCACCACTTGCCAGTGATAATTCTTTGTGCCGCTATTTATGCCCTGGACTGGCTTTCCTTCACTCAGACCTAAAAGATCCAAACGCCCGTCGTTGTTCACGTCGGCGACGTCAAAGACGCTTTGGGTAACATTCTTTCCGGCGAGAAACTTTCCATTTTCATCGCTCAACAAAACTGTCGAGCTGAGAGCCAGATCGAGTCCGCCGTTGTTGTCGAGATCGGCGACCAGCAGCTTGAACGCTTCGTTAGGAATGCTTTCAACCCGCGCGACTTCCGCCACGTCCCAACCCGCGCCGTGATCCTTGTCTGACAGCCGCATGATCGCTCCGTCGGCGCGCGCGATCACCAGATCAAGCACGCCGTCGTCGTTCAGATCCGCGACGTTGATTGCCCGCGCCGGTCCGGTGTCGAATGCAAACGGAACCTCGCGTTTGCTGAACTGTCCCTGGCGTTCGTTGCTGAAGATGTGGACGAGGCGGATCTCATCGACGAACGCCGCATCGGGATCGCCGTCGGCGTCGAAGTCAGCCCACGCGAAACCGGTGGCGCCCGTGACGCCGGCGAAAGGCTCGACGTTGAGAAACGTGCCATCGCCGTTGTTGCGCAACACGATCACGTTGCCGCGGCGCGCGCCGAGCACGACGTCGAGATCGCCGTCGGCTTCGATGTCCGCGGCCCACGCGCCGCTGAACTCGGCGTTCGTGACTGTCGCGGGCAGCTTGGTTTCCGCAGTGACATCCACAAACGCCGTCGGACTGTCCTGACGA
>DASUPR010000484.1:0-3109 GCA_036281015.1 Pyrinomonadaceae bacterium | reverse complement strand
ACTGTTTGACGCCGGACTGGGGGCCATCTGGGCCACGGATTAGCACGGAGAAACACGGACAGAGGGATCTAATGCTTTACCTTTTCTCTGTCTGTGTTCTTCCGTGTTCGTCTGTGGCTTTTATTCACTTCGCAGCGCGACGATCGGATTGACCCGTGTTGCTCGGCGTGCCGGGAGAAGGCACGCCAGCAACGCTACGGCCAGCAACACAATCGAAACACCCGCGAAGGTCAGCGGGTCTTTTGGTGAAACTCCGTAAACCAAACCTGCGATCACACGCGACGCCGCAAACGCGCTAATCAAACCGAGAGCCAGGCCAATCAACGCCATCGTCATTCCCTGCCGGATCACGAGCCGCAACACGTCGGCTCGTTTCGCGCCGAGCGCCATGCGAATACCGATCTCGCGAGTGCGCCAGCTAACCGAATAACTCATCACGCTATAAAGTCCGACAGCCGCGAGCACGAGCGCGACGCTCGCAAAGATTCCCAGCAGCAACATATTGAACCGGCGCGGTGCGACGGACGTGCCCAACAGATCTTCGAGAGTCTGTGTGCGCCAGATCACCTGGTTCGGATCGAAGTTCTTCACTTCAGCGCGTGCGGCCTCCGCGAGTTGCGACGCATCGAGCGCGTCCGTGCGAATCATGACGTTCAGGCGCCGCTCGGGTTCCTGCAAATGAGACAGATAGAGCTCGGGTTCGGCAGCCACATCGAGACCGTTGCGTTTGATGTCCGCAACAACGCCGACGATCTCACGCGCCGTTCTGTCAGGTCCGTCGAAGACGATTCGTCTGCCGATTGGATCTTCGTTCGGAAAGTAGCGCTTCACGAAAGCATCGCTGACGACGAGCACGGCGGGCGTGTTCGGCGTGTCCTGGTTCGTGAAAACACGGCCACGCTGCACGGCGATGTTCATCGTGCGAAAGTAATCACTGCCGATGACCGTGTAATCAGCGACCGGTTCTTCACCCGGTTTGTACGGCGCACGGCCCTCGATTTGGAAACTCAATTCGACGTCTCGGTTCGTTAACGGAACATTGCTCGTTACGGAAACATCGCGAACACCCGGCAGCGACTTCATTCTGCCGATCAAATTCTCGAACGCACCCGAGCGCTGCTCGGGCGTGGCGTACTTCGTTCTGCTCAACGGAATGTCGAGCGCGAGCACGCCGCGCGGATCGAAACCCGCGTCGGTTCGCAGCAATCGCCAGAAGCTGTTAATCAAAAGACCCGCGCCCGCGAGCAACATCAACGACAACGCGACTTCAGAAACGATCAACGCACTGCGCATCCGGTTGCGCCCGCCGTGTGACAATCCGCGGCCGTCCTGCTTGAGTGTGTTGCCGGGATCGGGTCTGGAAGCCTGAAGCGCGGGAACGAGTCCGAACAACACGCCCGTCAGCATCGAAATGAAGACCGTGAAGAACAGGACGTTACGATCGAGACCCACTTCGCGAAGCCGCGGCACGTCCGCTGGTCCATACGCGATAAGCAGATCAACGCCCCAGCTCGCCAGTAACAAACCGAGTGCGCCGCCGGCCAGCGACAACAACAAGCTCTCGGTAAGCAGTTGCGACACGATCCTCGCGCGGCTCGCGCCGAGCGCCATACGGATCGCGACCTCTTTTTGTCGCGCCGCGGCGCGCGCAAGCAGAAGATTCGCGACGTTTGCGCACGCGATCAAAAGCACGAGACCAACGGCGCCGAGCATGACGAGCAGCGCCCCGCGATACTCGCGCGTGATGTCTTCGTGCATCGACACCGCATTGAACATCACGTTGGTGTTCGACTGCGGATACTGCTGTTCGATCTGTCGTGAAAGCAGATCGAGATCCGCTTTGGTCTGTTCGACAGTCACGCCGGGTTTCATCCGGCCGAATGCGGAAAGAAAGTGGTTGGCGCGTTCCTCGCGCGCTTCCTTCGTCAGGAAAGTCGCCGAGAAGAGCGGCTCCCAATAGTCTTGCGGATCGTCGCTGATCGGATATTTGAAACCGGCCGGCAAAACGCCGACCACCGTCGTCTTGCCGCCGAGATCGACTTCACGTCCGATGATGTTTGGATCGCCGCCGTAGCGCCGTTGCCACAGTGCATAGCTGATCACGATGACCTGTGGCCCGCCGGGTTTGTCTTCGTCGCGCGTGAAGACGCGGCCGAGTACGGGCTTAACACGCAGGAGGGGAAAGTAGTCGGCTGTGACTGCCGCACCGATCAAGCGTTCAGGCTCGCCGCCCTCAGTCGTGATCGTGCCGGTCTGTTGTTGCACCGCGACGTATTCGAGTGTCTTCGACTGCTGCTGGATGTCGAGAAGGTCGGGCACTGAGAACGTGCCGCGGCCGTCGAGCGCTTGATTGCGCAGCTCGCTGGCGAGGTTCACCAGTTGTTCCGGCTGTTCGTAAGGAAGCGGTTGCAGCAGGACTGTGTTGACGACGGAGAAGATGGCGGTGTTGGCGCCGATGCCGAGCGCGATGGCCATGACTGCGACGATCGTCAGGCTCGGCCGCTTGAGCAGCATTCGAAGAGAGTAGATAAGGTTTTTCCAAAGGGCGTCCATTTATTCCTTCTCCGGTCAGTCGATGCTTATCACCATGAGCGCGGCATCGTCGCGAAACGAGCACCCGCAAAACTCTTCTACAACGTGGAAAATAATCTCTTTCAAGTCGTCAGCGGTTTCGTGACGGTGCTCCTGTAACAAGTCGACCAAACGTTCCTCGCCAAACTGTTCGCCGTACTCGTCAACAGCTTCCGTTAGACCATCGGTGAAGAGCAACAACCGATCGCCGTGTTGCAGTTGAATCTGTTCTTCGGCGAAACGTGCGTTTGGAAACGCGCCGAGAACGCTGCCGCCCGCTTCGAGTCGAACACACTCGCCGTTCTCACGAACGAGGAGCGGTGGATTGTGGCCGGCGTTCGTGAATGTCAGCGTGCGATTGGGCACATTCAAGACCGCGTAGAAAGCCGTGATGAACTTGTGCAGTGGAATGTTTGCGTAGAGCAGATCGTTGAGACGCGTGCTCACGTCCGCGGGAGAAAGATGATCTGACGCCAGTGACTTCAGCGCCGCCTGGAAATTCGACATCAACAACGCCGCCGGCAATCCCTTGCCAACC
>DASUPR010000483.1:0-2420 GCA_036281015.1 Pyrinomonadaceae bacterium | reverse complement strand
GTTACTTGTCGTCAAACGATCCGCGGATCGTAGTCGGGCTGGGGAAATCGAAAGCCGTCAAGAGCGTTGAAGTGCGGTGGCCCAGTGGACGCGTCCAGACGCTAGCAAACCCGGCTATCAATCACTACGTCCAGATCGCCGAGCCTTGATCATCTTGAACTAATGCGCAGCACTGTGAACGAACGCGGCATTAGCGAGTAGGAAAACTCAGGCCCGGAAACCTGCAACGCCCGTTGGACCGGCGCGACCTTCGTCGGCTGATCCAGACTGTTCTCGGCTTTCAAGTCTTCACTCTGCAACACGAACGCAGTTCCTGTTCGCCCGGTGGTTTTTGCGCCCGGGAGATTGATGCGTGCTTCTTTTGCGCCGGAGCTTGTGTTAACGAGCTTGACGATCACTTCGCCAGTGCCTTCATCCAACGCCGCGCTCGTGTAGAGCTCGCCCTGACCGTTCTTCGGCGACCCATCAACCGAGACGGCCAAACGTCTCGTGCCTTTGTTCACGCTGAACATCTTATGCACGTAATAGTTCGGCGTGCCGTAGGAACGCAGGTTGTCAAACCAGATCATGTTTGGCGTCCATTGCCACGCATCAACGTGTCCGAACAGCGGCGCATAAGACGACATCCGCACCACATCGGAATTGCGCTCAAGGCCGGTGATGAAAGCAGCTTCTGATAGCGCACACTCCCAGTTGTTACGATTGTCAGGACTGGCAATGCCGACGCTTTGCGCCGCGTATTCACCGGCGAAAACTTTCGGACCAGTGCGTGGATAACTGTCATAACGTCCGGCGTTGTCGCGGAACCACTGCGGCGCCATGTAGTAATGCTCGTCGATCAGGTCTGCTTTCAGCTCGCGCATCTTTGCCCACAGGAAGTCGAATCGTTCTCCGTCGGGCGACGGACCGGCGCTGGTCACGAGCTGAATGTTCGGATACTTCTGTTTTAGAACTCTGGCAAAGACCTCGTAACGTTCGACGTACTGCGGCCCCCATTGTTCGTTTCCAATGCCAATCATCCTCAGGTTGAACGGCTTTGGGTGGCCCATCTGCGCGCGTTTGCGGCCCCACTTCGTGTTGACCGGCGCGTTGGCGAATTCGATCAGATCGATCGCGTCCTGAATGTAGTGATCGAGATCCTCGAGTGGCGCCAGTTCACCTGAATTGAACTGGCACGCCATGCCGCAATTGAGAATTGGCAACGGCTCGGCGCCGATATCCTCACTTAACAGGAAATACTCGTAATAGCCCAAACCGAACGATTGAAAGTAATCGGGCGTCAGCCTCCAATTAAACTCGGTGTTCCAGCGATTGATGATGAGGCGTCGTTCGTCGAGATCTCCGATCGTCGTCTTCCACTGGTAACGCTGGTCCAGGTACCGGCCTTCGACAATACACCCGCCGGGAAAACGCAAAAATCCCGGCTTCATGTCTTTCAAGAGTTGCACGAGATCGGCGCGCAAGCCGTTTGCGCGGCTCTGGAAGGTGTCTTTCGGATAGAGCGAAACGAGGTCGATATCGATGCTGCCGTTGCCTTCGAGCAGAAGATTAAGATGCCCCTTGCTGGTTGTGTCGGTGGGCCGCAACGTCGCGGTGTAAGTCTTCCACGTATTGGTGAAGCCCGCGACTTGTGTCTCACCAACAATGCGGTTGCCGTCTTCGACTTCCACACGCAACCGCACCGGTGCGCCTTCGATTCGCCGCGCTCGAATTGAAAACCTGTACTCAGCGCCTTTCTGAACGCCGACGCCGCGAAAGCCCTCGTTGGTGATGCCGAAGCCTTTGCCGTTGCCGGATGATTTGATCCGCAGGTAATGAGAGTTTGCACTGTCGTTGACTGAGCCCTGATCGTAAATTTGCAGTGTTCCGTTCTTATCGCCGCGCTCCAACGGTTTCCAGCCCATCATCGGATTGGGAAACTCGAACGAACGATTCTTTACGCGTTCGGGATAGAGACCACCATCAGCGCCGAAGTTGATGTCCTCGAAGAAAAGACCGAAGAGGGTATTGGGAACCGCCGCGCCGGGTTTATCGACCTGTACCGTGACGTTGCGCGTTTGTGCGAGGACGATTTGCGCCTGCATGAGCGCGATTGCCAGCAGGTAACTGACAACTCTCAATCCGTGCCAACGACTTTTCTGTTTGATCATGGACCTGCGTCTTCCTCTTGCCCGTTTTCTAATAAGCAACCAGGCGAAACTCAGCTATCTCAGTCGCGCCACCAGATGTCCGAAAGCGTCACTGCCCGGTGACGAGCCTCTGAAGATGTATGGTTCGTATCCCATCAGTGCCGCATAGCGCGCGGCGACTTTTTCCACCGCGCTTTCGGCGTTGCGATCGCCGAGCACGGCGACCGTTCCACCACTGCCGCCGCCCGTAATCTTGGCGCCGAAGAGTCCCTTGTCTGGTCCTGTCGCTCT
>DASUPR010000482.1:0-4851 GCA_036281015.1 Pyrinomonadaceae bacterium | reverse complement strand
AGTCGGTGGTACTTTCATATCAACCTAAAAATACTATCCAGCGAGCTCAATCCCACCGACGCAGTCGGTGGATCGTTCACCCACCGCAGAGCGGTGAACAATCCACCGACTGCGTCGGTGGGATTACAAGCTCGCGTTTGAGTTTTGTAGGTTGGATATGAAACACCACCGACTGCGTCGGTGGGATTACCGAGCCGGAAGATGCCTAAGCGACGAAATATTACCCGAACCGAACGAGCACCTACATGACCACGAGCGTCAAGGCCACGAGCGTCGAGGCCACGCGCATCCGAGGTGACCACGGGCGTCGAGGCCACGAGCGTCGAGGCCACGAGCGTCGAGACCACGAGCGTCGAGACCACGAGCGTCGAGGTGACCACGGGCGTCGAGACCACGGGCGTCGAGACCACGAGCGTCGAGGTGACTACGAGCCCCTACGCGATCGCGAGCCGGTCGGTGTTCATTGAGTCGCGCAGCTGGCCCATCATCCGCGGATCGCCGAAGACGTAGGCGATGCTCGGCTCGTCGCGCGCCGGCGTCTTGCAGGGTTCAAAAGGATACTTTTCACTGATCTCCCGGCAGACCTCGGACGCTACTGGTGAGAAATAGATGATCATCCGCGAATTGAGGTCGCCGTCCGGCGGACCGTCGGTCGCATGAAACATAGCGAAACCATCGGGCTGGTTTGCACGCCGATAACAATCCCACGCCATATTCCCAATCGCCACGGTATCCGGGCAAACTTCGAGTTTCACAGGGAGAACGATTCGATTCCACGACGACATAACGAAAACATCCTTTTTCAGATTATGGGAGTTGAGTAACGGTGTCCGCCCTTTGTTAACCAATCCCACCCGGCACTGTCAAGAAAGTTCTATTGGCGGTTTTTGTTGCGGCGGCTGGTTGTTATCTCCGGCGCGGAGTAGAATGTCACAACTCTCTGTGAAAAAAGATTGGCCACAGATCAAGCAGGTAATAGGTCGTTGTCTACGACTGCTCTGCCCGGCGTGCGGCGAGACGAAGATCGCGGCGCACCCGTTCAAGATCCGGCATCACTGTCCGTCCTGCATGGCTCTGTTCAAGCGCGAGGACGGATTTTTTGTGGGCGCGATCCTCGCAAACGTCGTCACGACAGAGTTTGCAATCCTGTTCGTCTGCTTCTTTTGCTTGATAATCCTGGGCTTGAATTACGAGAGCGTCCTCGTCGTACTCTTCATCATGGCCCTGATTTTACCGGTCGCTTTTTATCATCACAGTTGGAGTCTGTGGCTCGGTTTTGACTACATCGTGGAGTCGTTGCCGAAGTACACACCGTTCTCGCGTTACGAAGGCGGCAAAGAGCGCTAATCGATACTTGCCGCTTGTAGTTGCGTGATTATTGACGTTTTGGGTTATACTCCCGCTAGCTCGCCCGCCCCGCGGTTTCAGGCGCTTAGGTCCAATTAAGACTAAAAGAGTCTCGGAGCGATGAGGTGTTTCTCGCACGAGTTGGCGAGTTAGAGTTTATTGATCGTCAGCGAGACGATTTTGATTTAACCAGGTCAGAGCACGCGCTCCGAGTATTTTGTTGCTCGTTTAGCTGTATGCGCTCCCTGTAACAGCATCTCCGGCCAAAGCGCGCCCGGTGGCTAGTCAGGTTTTCTGTTTGAAAGAAAGAATTTGTTGTCGTGTTCCGGACACTAGTGATCCGAACGCGACCCGAGTTGCGCCACATTCGGCGCACCGTTCCTATTCCATCCGCATTCGGCCCCGCGGAAACTGGTCTCAACCCCAATTTCGCGGCAGGCCTACCATTCCCAGTAAAGGCAAGAAATGTCAAAACAACTAATCGTAAGCGTCAATGGACGCGAGAAGAAGATTGCGATCATTGAAGACGATAAGGTCTCCGAGTTCTACATCGAACGTGGAGAACAACATCAAGGCATCGTCGGTAACATTTACAAAGGACGCGTCATGCGCGTACTTCCCGGAATGCAGTCCGCTTTCGTAGACATCGGTCTCGAACGCGACGCATTCCTTTACGTGTCTGACTTCTTCGACGAAGAAGAAGAGTTTGAACGCATCGTCATCGACAAGTCGAAGAAGGGCACGCCCGACGCCGAACACGCCGCAGCCCAAGAGGTCGCGCTCAATCGTGTCGAACGCGAGCAACGAATCGAAGCCGAGCAGGAACGCGCCGAACCATTGCTGGCCGAAGCGCCCTCGGCTATTGAAGCGCCTGAGTCAACCGATGGCGGACGCCGCCGCGGCCGTCGCGGCCGTCGCCGTGGACGTTGGGAACGCGACGAGCCCACGACAACTACCGCACCAACTCCTGAACCTGAAGAGGAAGAGGAGGAGGAGTTCGACGTTCCAAATACACCCTTCGTCGCGGGCGATCCGTCGATCGAACGCATCGTCGACGAAGAAGAGACTGCCACCGCAAACGGCGAGATGTTCAAGGACGCGCGGCTTCAGGAACGCATCTTCGATCAGATTCATGCCGTCGAGTTCAACATGGAAGACGACTTTCGCACTGCGGAAGTCGGTTCGTTGCTCTCGAGCGGTTTCGGCAGCGACTCGTTTGAACGTATCGCCGACGACGAGGATACCGACGTGGAACCGATTCGCGCCGAACGCCGTCCGCCTGAAGCGCACGTTTCGAGTTTTGTTGACGACGTCGACGACGAGACGCTGAGCCGCTTCGAGTTTCAGCGCGTAAGCGACGACGAAGAAGAAGCTGCGCCTGGAGGCGAGACAACGGCTCCGGCCAGCAAGCGCGCGCGCAAGTCAACAGCGCCGGCGTCGAAAAAGCGCGCCGCCAAGGGCGCAACCAAAACGGCGAGCAAGAAGAAAGCGTCGAGCAAGAAGCCGTCGAAGAAGAAAGCTGCCGCGGCGAGTGATGAGAGCGCGGGCGGCGAGGCTTATGGCGATTCAGAAGCGAGCGTGATGGAGAGCCAGTCGCGCGGAGAGTTTGCGACGCGACGCGGCGGACGCAGACGGCGTCGCCCCAGCAAGAACAAACCGGGTTCGAGTGCACCAACGGCGGAAGTGGAAACGATTTCCGACAACGGACTCGACGACGATCACGAACAACCACAGTTCCTCGAAGTAGCGGAAGAGATCGAAGTGGCGCCGCCGCCGCCGCCGCCACCACCTCAATCCGATTCTCGTCAACGGCCGCCACGCGGACGCGAACAACGCGAAAAGCGAGACCAGCGCCCGCATCGTGGACAGCGCCGCGAACGCCATCAACCCGCGATCACTGATCTGTTGAGCGAAGGCCAGGAGATCCTGGTCCAGATCGCGAAAGAGCCGATCGCGAAGAAGGGCGCGCGCATCACGTCGCACATCGCGTTGCCGGGCCGTTTTCTGGTTTACATGCCGACTGTCGAACACGTCGGTGTCTCGCGCAAGATCGAGTCAGACAATGAACGTCACCGGTTGCGCAAGCTGATTCAGACGATTCGCGCGGAAGAAGACGTGCCGTCCGGTGGTTTTATCGTCCGCACTGCGGGCGTCGGCATCCATGAGAAAGAGTTGCGCGAAGACGTGCGTTATCTCGTGCGCACGTGGCTCGACATTCGTGCTTCGGCGGAGAAGTCGAAAGCCCCGGCGCTGGTCCATAAGGACCTCGACCTCGTGCAACGTTTGTTACGCGATCAGTTGTCAGACGACTTCGAATCGATCCGCGTCGACTCCGAAGAGGAATACCAGGCGATCGTCGAGTTCGTGAATCGCATTCAGCCGCGGTTGGTGCGGCGCGTGAAGCTCTACACGAAGGACCAGCCGATCCTCGAAGCCTACGGCGTGCAGACCGAGATCGACAAAGCGATCAAGCCGCGTGTGTGGCTGAAGTCGGGTGGTTATCTCGTGATCAACCAGACGGAAGCGCTCGTGGCGATCGACGTCAACACCGGCAAGTTTGTCGGTCGTGGCAGCGGCCGTCTCGAAGACACGATCACGCGCACGAACCTCGAAGCCGTTGACGAGATCGTCAGGCAGATTCGCCTGCGCGATCTGGGCGGCATCATCGTGCTCGACCTGATCGACATGGAGGAGCGCCGCAACCGGCAGAAGGTCATGCAGGCGTTGCAGGATGCGTTGCGTAACGACAAGTCGCCGACGAAGGTGCTTTCGTTCAACGACTTCGGCCTCGTGATCATGACGCGCAAGCGCGTGAAGCAGTCGCTCGAGCGAACACTGTGTTCAACGTGTCCGTATTGCCAGGGCGCGGGTCTGGTGAAGTCGCCCCAGACGATCTGTTACGAATTGTTGGAAGGCGCGCGGCAGTTAGCCAAGGACATGAACGGCGACGGAAAAAACAAGCAAGTAACGCTGCGTATCAATCCGGACGTGGCGAAAGCGCTGCGAACGAGCGAACGCGATGTGATGATCGAGATCGAAGACTACCTTGGACCAATCGACATCACGAGCGATCCGACTATACACCAAGAGCAATTTGACTTTGCGGTGATCTAGTCACTGCTTTGTAGAGAATATCGCGCTGTTGAGGAATGAATCCCGCTTCGCTAATCAGATAGCGAAGCATCTTCTCATCAGCGCGATTACTCGCGCCGGCCGCTGAGACCACGTTCTCCTCAATCATGATCGAACCCATGTCGTTAGCGCCGAAGCGCAACGCCACCTGTCCGAGACGCAGTCCCTGCGTCAGCCACGACGACTGAAAGTTTTCGATGTTGTCGAGGAACAGCCGCGACACCGCCAGCATCTTCAGATAATCCACGCCGGTCGGTTCGTCTTTGATCTTGCGTCCGAGCGCCGTGTTCTCGCGTTGAAAAGTCCACGGGATGAACGCGGTGAAACCGCCGGTTTCGTCCTGCAGATCGCGAATGCGTTGCAGGTGACGGA
>DASUPR010000481.1:0-12139 GCA_036281015.1 Pyrinomonadaceae bacterium | reverse complement strand
TCGATTCATTTACGTCTCCCGTATCAAGTGATAGCGGATGCACTTTTGGACCACTGCCGTGAGCTTTGACCTCCGTGACGTCTACCAGGACCAGCAGGCCCGGCAGCACGGTGTCGGCGAGTGTGCCCGTCACGCGCACCTGTTGCCGCGGCGCGAAACCGAGATTGTCAGACGTGCTGACGTAAATGCCGCCGGTTCGATCCTGAATGGCAAAACCCTGATCGAAGGTGCTCGAGCTGAAAGCACCGGAAGGCACAGTGACAGAACCGTCGATCGTGACGACGGTGCCCAACGGCAAGCTACGTGCTTCCGCAATCGAGATCACCTTCGCCGGCGGATTGGCGAATGTCGTCCCACTAGCGACAAGAGTAAAGAGGAAAAGCAACGCGAACGAGAAGAGGTATTTCATGAGTTTTCTCCTTTGAGTATTTGAGGGATCAAAACAGAGTGCCGGCGCCAGCGCTGAAGGCGTACCAAACGCCAAAACAGATGCTGAGCACGGCGGCCGCTGTTTGTAGCCCGTGATGGATGTGAGTCAATTTTGCTGAGGCGACAGCGAAAGGCAAGCCAATCAACGCGGACATCAGGAGCATGCCCACGATTGAACCAAGACCGAACGTCAACACATACAACAGACCAAGCCACGGCGAACCGATCTGCGTGAGTACAAGCAGCGTCAACGCGCCCGAACCTGCGAGACCATGGACCATGCCGACCAGAACAGGTTTCCAACCGACGCGCGACACGTTGTGTGAATGTCGAGAACGAGCGGCGGGCTCGTGTCTCGTCTCGTGCTCGTGGAAGTGAACGTGAGTGTGCGAGAGGCCATCGTGATCATGCTTGTGAACGTGAATGTGACCACTCTTCCGCAACGCGCGCCAGAGAGCACTCACGCCTAACCCGATAATCATGAGCGCGACGCCAAATTCCAGCCACGCGCTCACGACTTCCGGAATCGCGATCCGCAACGACAACACGATCACGGCGACGACGAGCAGCGACACAGTGTGGCCCATCCCCCAAAGTCCGCCCACCACTGCCGAACGGAAAACGTTCTTGTGCCGGCTCACGATCGTCGTGACCGCCACGACGTGATCGACCTCGGTGGCATGTTTCAAGCCAAAGACCAGGCCGAGACTTAGAATGACAAAAATATTCAGTGATCCAGGATTCTCTACCATGTTCGCGCTGATTGTTCGCGCACCAGCATACCAACGATCCGCGTTCCGCCAAAACTCATGAACATTAACTCTTGTACGCGCGGCCGGCGAGGCTGGCGACGACGGTGACGAGTTCGGCGGAGTCGATGGGTTTGGGGAGGTGGAATTGGAAGCCGGAGCGCAGGACGCGCATGCGATCTTCGGCGCGGGCGTAGGCCGTGAGGGCGGCTGCGGGGATGTGGCCGCCACGCTCGGAAGGCAAGGCACGAACTTTGGAAATCAATGAGTAACCATCTTCGTCGGGCATTCCCAGGTCGCTGATGAGAATGTCGGGCTTGTGTTGTTCGAGAGCCTCCAGAGCTTCGGCGACGGAACGGCTGAGTATGACTTCAGAGCCACACTCCTTCAGCACTTCACGAATCAGTTCGCGCGTGTCTGCCTCGTCGTCAACCACAAGCACCTTCAGCCCCTTAAGCGACGGCAAACCTTCTAAAGTGATCATCTCTTCAGTGGGCGCCTTACTCGTCGACTCAGCTTCCCTCGTACTACTAATCACGCCAACAAACGGCAGGCTGATCGTGAAGGACGCGCCTTTCCCTTCTCCCTCGCTGGACACGCTGACGTTGCCACCATGCAAGTCGACCAGTTGATGAACAATCGAAAGCCCAAGCCCCAAGCCGCCCTGCGTCCGTGTCGTACTCGCGTCCGCCTGCCGAAAACGATCAAACACATACGGCAGAAACTCTCTGCTGATACCCACCCCCGAATCGCTCACAACGATCTCAACGTGCGACTCGACACGCTGCACCTTCACCTGTATGCGCCCGCCTTTCGGCGTGAACTTCACCGCGTTCGTCAACAGGTTCCAAACAATCTGTTGCAACCGATCCGCGTCGCCGGAGATTGGACCAGCAGTCGGATCCAGCATCGTTTGCAATCGAATCGTCTTCGCGTCGGCAGCGGGACGAATCGAATCTATCGCCGCGTTGACTATCGCGATCAGATCAACCTGACGCACGTCGAGCCGCAACTTTCCGGAAATAATGCGCGACACGTCGAGCAGGTCCGACACCAACTGCGCCTGCGATTTCGCGTTGCGATAGATCGTTTCTATCGCGCGCTCGACATTTGCCGGCGTGAGCTTGCCGAGACGCATCATGTGCGCCCAACCCAGGATCGCGTTCAACGGATTGCGCAACTCGTGCGAGATCGTCGCCAGAAATTCATCCTTCAAACGATTCGCGCGCTCCGCCTCGTTGCGCGCAAGCTTTTCACTCGACAAGAGCTGCGAACGCGCTTCAATCTGCGCCTGCAACTCAGCCTCACGCGCCACACGTTCCGTAACGTCGTCAATAATCGTGAGCGTGCCGATTACCTGACCATCATGACGCAGCGGAGAAATGCGCACCGCTTGCTGCATCTGCGCGTAACCGTGTTCACCCGAAACGACCTGCATCGCGATCAAATTCCCGTGCAGCGCCTGCGACAACACGCGCACCTGACCTTCAAGCGCCCATTTGTAATTTCGGTCCAGCCGGCGCGTAACCAACTCCGGAAACAACTCGAGCAGATTCTTGCCGAGTATTTCAGACGACCGCTTCCCGGTGTGCTCCTCCATCCACTGGTTCCACGCGACGACATTCAACTCATTATCAGTGGTGATAATTCCCTGCGCTGCCAGATCGTGCATCCAGTGCAGGACCGCGGCATTAAGTAATGTGTCCGTGGAGCTGACAGTCACTTGCTTTCCTGCGCCTCCCAGGCGTCGACTTCGTGAATCAAGCGATCGAGGGAATCAACGCTCAACACAATAACCAAAAACCCTTTGACTGAACTGTCGCGAATCTGAAACGCCGTATAAACAACGAGCGCGTAGTGCATATCAGGTTTGCCTGACGTGGTCGACTCGATCAACTCATCCAGTGTTTCGAGATGAAGCCGCGGCACGGAGAACGTAACGTGAACATTCAGTAGGTTGCCAAACATTCCCAGACACGCATTCAAAAGAATGTTGCCCACTTCCGTTAAGACTTCCCGCGCTGACTCGTCGAGATAAACCGACTGGTTGTTCCCGTCGGTGAGCAAGTCGGTTAGTTGCACGGCCCCTGCGTAGTTCAATAACAACAACGCATCACCCGCCACCGGTCCGGCAAACACCTGATGGATCGAAGCCACGTCGCCGGGCACAAACTTCGCCAGTGCCGGGCGCAGATCTTCAGCTTGATAGACAGCGACCTCCGGCGGATTGAGCATCACCCGATGGCCGGTCAATTCCGAGAGCGCCGCTCCCGTGCGCGCAAAAGCAATGTTGATGAGTTCGGAAAGAGCGTCACGTTGTCGCTCAGTTAGTCTCACTTGCAGCTCCTTCCGCAAGAGCGGCCTCAACGGCCGTAAGCACTTGTTCGGAAACAAATGGCTTATGGATGAAACCGAGCGCACCTGCTTCATCAACCATCTTGCGCGTCGAACTTTGGATGTCGGCGCTCGCAATCACGACCAGCGCCTTCGGATCCATCTCAAGCAACTTAACCAGCACATCAAGCCCGTACATGCCCTTCATTACCAGATCCAGCAATACCACCCTTGGTTTTTCGAGAAAGTAAACTTCAAGCGCCGTCATTCCATCTTCGGCTTCCACCACTTCGTAATCAGCGGCTTCGAGCATCCGCCGCAACGTGCGGCGTGAAAGCGCTGAATCATCAACGATCAGAACTTTGGGTCTCATACGACCTCACTTATGGCGCGGGCCATTTCATCAAGAGGGACACTTCTGTCACTCAGTCCGGCTTCCATTACTGCGGATGGCATACCATACACCACGCAACTACTCTCTGCTTCCGTGAAGACGAGTCCGCCCTGCGATTTGATCCACGCGGCGCCTTCTTTGCCGTCCGATCCCATTCCCGTCATCACAACGCCCAGCACACGACTGCCGTAGATCTCCGCGGCCGATTGAAACAACACGTCAACGGACGGCTTGTGCAGCGTGTTGAAAGGGCGTGCATTGAGATGCGTTACGATCTTGCCACTCAGGTCTCGCTTCAGGAACAAGTGACGGCCCGCGGGCGCGAGAAAAGCGCGGCCGGCTTTGACTTCGTCTCCCTCCGCGGCCTCTCGCACTTCAAGATTTGATTGTTCGTTCAATTTCGCGGCGTACATCTCGGTGTAACCGACAGGCATGTGCATCACCATCACGACCGGCGCCGGAAAATCCTGCGGCAACTGCGGTATCAGTCGCTTCAACGCTTGCGGCCCACCTGTCGAAATACCAATCACCACCATGTCAACAGCATGACTGCCCTTGATCTTCTTCTCAAGTTCGGTTGTGAACGTGCTCACCGGCGGTGGCGGACTGGGAATACGGTTGAGCGAGACCTGACCCGCAGCTTTGACCTTCTCGATCAACTCCGCGCTGACTTCAAAGATCTTTTCACTCGCCAGCGCGGTCGGCTTTTGCACGAAGTCGATCGCTCCCGCGTCAAGCGCCATCAATGCAGCTTCCGTATTCTCGTTCGCGATGCTCATGATGATGATCGGCACCGGACGCCGCTGCATCTGTTCGCGCACAAACCCGACGCCGTCCAGTTCCGGCATGATCAGGTCGCACGTGACCACGTCCGGATCGAGTTGTTCTACCAGCTCCAACGCTTCGCGGCCGTCGCGCGCTGTTCCGACAACTTCAATGAACGGGCTGCGAGAGAGGATCTCCTTGACTACCTTACGCACGTAGGCAGAATCGTCGACCACCACCACTCGTATCACTCGATCCATTAATTCTCCGTTACTGAGACAGTTCGCTCGCGCTTCACGTACACAAAAGCGTCGTCAACTTCAGTCAAGTTAAAATCGGACGTCAGCCGCAACAAGGATTCGGCGGCGCCAACAAACAGATAACCAGGAGGCTTTATAAACCTGCTAAAAGATCGCACCACCCTGCTGATCGCGCTTTCAGAGAAATATATAAAGACGTTACGGCAGAAAATAAAATCCGCGGCGGCCAGCTTGGCGATCTGATCCTCTTCCATGAGATTTGCAACCGACCACTTGATGCGTGAATGTATTTCGCTATTGACGCGCCAAGCCGAGCCTTCCGGCACGAAATAACGATCGCGCAACGGCGCCGCCAGATTGCGAAAGGCGCGTTGCTTGTAAACACCGTTAGTAGCGCGCTCGATCGCTTTGGAGCTGGCGTCGCTGGCCACAATCTCGATCGAAGCCCGTTGAAACCACCCGGCTTCGTTCAACGCCATGGCAATCGTCAACGGCTCCTCGCCCGTGGCGCACGCAGCGCTCCAGATCCGCAGGGTCGAACCACTGTTTCGCGCGTGCCATTGCGGCAGTAATGTTTGGACCAGCGCGCGCACTTGATCGATCTCGCGCCAGAAGTATGTCTCCTGCACCGAGAGCGCGTTCATCACGTTTTGCCATTCTGCCTGCGCGGCCGAGTCGTATTTCAGCAAATAGTAGTAATCAAGATACGAAGCAAAACCGCGTTCGATTACGAGGGGCGATAGTTTGTCCAGCAGGAGGTCGCACTTGCCGTTGTCAAAGAACATTCCTGTTCGTTCATGGATTAAGTTTTGGATCAGGGCGCCGGCGCCTCCAGGCAGTGCCAGATTCTGTGTTCGAAGGCCCATTAGTCGCGTTGCCCACTCTTTCCCAATACAGCTTGGGCCGCGTGCGCCACATTCGGGTCGTCGTCTCGAACCAGCCCCGCAGCAATACCTGCGACACGCCCACCACCGATTTGCCCCAGCGAATCAAGGGCCGCAATGCGGACGTGGTTGAATTTTTCCTGCTCAATAACTCGCCCGAGCGCCGCGACGCTGTCCTCGGACCGGCGGCGGCCGAGCGCACGCGCGCTGAAGTAACGTACCCAAACGTCGTCATCAGCGAGTGCTTCGATCAAGTGGCGGTCGGCCTGTGGCGCGTCCATGTTGCCCAATGCGCGCGCCGCAGCGGCGCGAACGGTTGGTGTTTCCTCTTTTATTGCGCGCGCGAGAACGTCAATAGCTCGATCGTCTTCGACGAAGGGCAGGTGCTCGATCGCGGCGCATCGCACCCGCTCGTTCGGATCGCTGCTTAGATCGACTAAAGAGCCAGCGGCGTCTGGGTAACCGAAGTACCCGGCGATCTTGACCGCCGATTCGCGAACGTTCGGATCTGAGTCATGAAGAAGCGGAATGATACGTTTCGACATGGCCGGAAGCGCGAGCGAATTGAGCGCGCTAACTGCTGCTTGCCTGACTGACGTGTCGCTGTTGCCGATCAAATTCAGCAAACCGTCGACTGCTCGTGGATCTCCGATTTGGCCGAGTGCGTTCGCTGCGTCGATGGATAGCGATTCGTCGCTCAGTGCGTTTGTCAGAGGCGGCGTTGCTTTTGGATCGCCGATACGTCCAAGGGCCACCGCCGCGGATCGTCGCACTTCCAGATCTTCTGCTGTTAACTGCGCGATCAACAGGTCTACAGTCGCAGCGCCATGCCGCACGAGCGCGTCGATGATCTCGTTGCGCAAATCGACCTGTCCCATCAGGCGCGTCAAGGCGCGGTCCACGCTCTGTCCTTTCAGCCAACCAAGGACCAGGGCGATCGAGCGCAAGTCTTCTTTACCGGGCGACTCCAAAGCGTCGAGCAGGTTTTGCGCGCCGGTGGGCGAGATTTCGCGGCTGGCGAGATCTGCGATATGAGCGCCTTCGCCGTACTGCTCTTCGTAGCGATCGCTGAGCGTAGCAAGCGCGTTTGCGATTGCGTCCGTTGGGGCAGTCGGAGTGTTCAGTAGCGTTGTTAATGGAGCTACCGCGGTTTCGTCGCCGAGTTGGCCCAACAGGTTGATTGCCGGTTCGCGCAGCAGTTCGTCTTCCAGCAGCGGCACCATTCTCGGTGCGATCGATGGCTCGCCGATCTTTGCGAGCGCGTCGAGTGCGGCGAAGGCGAGGAAGAAGTCTCGCGATTCGGCGATGGTGGCGAGGGCGTCGACGGCGTTCGTTGCTTTTAGTTTTCCGAGAGCTTCGATCGCGTGATACCGGACGTTGCTATCTTCGTCGCTTAACGCTTCTATCAAAGCTCCGACTGCGCGAGTGTTGCCTTGTTCACCTAAGGCCAACGCTGCTTGCATGCGCAGGTCCGCATCGGAGTCTTTCAGCAGTTCAAGTAATGGCGAAAGCGTATCGACCTCACTCGAGGCCAACACCTGAAGCGCGCTGTTCAAGAGCGCGGGATTGTGATGGTTCTCGACTACGGAGTTCAAGAGCGCGGCAATCGCTTCGGGTGCGGCGCGTTGCGACACGCCTTTGACCGCGGCGCGACGCACTTGCCAACTGTCGTCACTCAAGGCGCCAAGCAAAGAGGTTGCATCGTATGACACGTCGGCGCTCAGTGTTTCAGCAGCGTTCAAACGTGCCGATTCATCGCCCTGGGCCAAGCGTGCGGCCAGTTCGCGTTCACGATCCAGTCGCTCGGTCACGTCTTCGATCGCGACGATGAGCCCCTGGATTTTGTCTTCGTCGCGCAACGGCGCGATCGTGACGCGTTGCTGCATCTGGTCGAAGTGCTTCGAAGCGTTTACGGGCGGGCAAAGAATCAGGTAGTGATGAAAAGCAGTCGCGAGCACTTCAACGACGCCTTCGTTAAGCGATCTTTGGAAACGCTTCAACAACCCGCGCCGCTCGAGATCGGGCACGACGGCAGTCAAAGCGCGTCCCACAGCAGACTCCTCCCCAATCCCCGTGAGCCGCGCCAGCGTGGCATCCCACACCTGAATCACCAGGTGCGCGTCAGTTGTAAAAACGCCGACTTCAGGCTGCGTATGTGTGCTTTCTCGTGACAAAGGTTAGCTTTTAGACTCCGGATTCGCTGGTGCGGGTGATTTTTTGCGGCGGGAAGTGCCGGGCTTCGCGCCTTTTATGTTCGCAGTCGGGTTGCCGTTGGTCATGTTGTTGCTGACGATGCTGTCCATAATCTCGCCCAACTCGCGCGCGCGGTTCGCCAGGCTGGACGTGCTGGTCAATGTCGCTTTCAAACCGTCAGCATTGCGATTTGTGATCTGGCGAAGCTCGTTAACCGCGCCACGAACTCTCTCGGCTGCATCAAGATGGTTGCGGTTGGAACTCATAATTTCCAACGCTTCTTTCGAAACGCTTCCAACTCCGATACTCATCTCGTGCACAGTTCGCGCCTGTTCACGCATCGCCTTGCTCGTTTGATCCGACTGCAAACGCATACTCTGCGTCGCCGACGCAATCTCCGCAGACGCCTTTGCCTGTTCGGACACCGCTTTGGTGATCTCATTGATCTGCCGCGCAAGTTGGACCGCTTCTTTCGAAACCTGCTCGCCGGCCACTGCCTGCTCGCTCAACGCGCGCGAGGTAGATTGCGCGACACGCCGCATCGAATCCACAGCTTGCGTGATCTGTCTCGCAGCCGCGGCTTGTTCGTTCGACGCTTTGCGCACCTGCTTCGCGACTGTGCTCGTGCCCTGCGCCGCCTTGATGATCTCGCGCGCAGCACGGCCCTGCTCGTTGACTGCCTTACTGACTTCCTTCGCCGTCTTGCGCATCTGCACCGTAGACTTGACGATCTGCTGCGTCGCTTGAGCCTGCTCGATCACCGCGGTCGAAACCTGTTTCGTTTGCGTGGCCGTCGTGTCGATCGCGGCAACCACATGTTGAGCTGCGGTGAGTTGTTCCTCAGTTGCATCGGCAATCTGTCCGACAAGCTGCGTTGTCTGATTGATCCCGGCCCGTATCTTCTCGAGCCCGGCCGCGCCGGCTTCCGCGAGTTGGCCGCTTTCCTCGGCGACGCGCATTCCCTCGCTCGCAGCCGTCACAGCGTCTCTGACGACTTCCTGCAACGACCTGATGATCGCCGCGATATCCGACGTCGCCTGCGCGGATCGATCCGCAAGATTTCTGATTTCTTCTGCCACCACGGCAAACCCGCGTCCCGCGTCGCCCGCTCGTGCGGCTTCAATCGACGCGTTGAGCGAAAGCATGTTGGTACGTTCAGCAATGACGTTGATAGTGTTGACGATGCCGCCAATCTCGTCGGAACGTTTGCCCATTTCGCGGATCACAGTTGCCGACTGCTCCATCGCAGTACGCACACGCAACAATCCCTGAATCGATTTCTGCGCCGCCGCTCCGCCTTCTTCCGCTTGTCTGGTGAGTTGTTCGGTCGCTTCTTCAGCACGCTTCGTCATTGCAACAACCGAATGTAACGAACGGTCCATCTGAATAGCGCTGCTCGACGCGCCCGTTGCAGCTTCGCTAATGCGCTCGGCGTTCTGCGCCACTCCCTGCACCGACCGGGACATCTGTTCGATCGACGTCGACACTTCTTCAACCGACGACGCGAGACTCTCGCTCATCGCCGCGACTTCCTCGATCGACGCGGCCATTTCGTTAATCGACGACGACGTCTCTTCCGCTGAAACCGTCAGATCGTCGGCGTTTCCTGAAAGACTCACAATCGACGCCGCAACCTCTTCCACGCTGGCGACAGTTTCGTTTACGGCTGCGGTGAGCGATTCGGTGTCTGCGCTTACGGCCGTCACCGAAGCAGCGATCTCCGTCATCGCACCGGTAACCTCTTCCGCGGAAGTGGCCATGCTCTGAATCGTGGTGCTGACATTCTCGGTGGAACGCGCGTTCTGCTCGACAGCGGCAGAGATTTGAGCGATCGAAGCGGCGAGGGATTCAGCATTCTTGCTGACCTCTTCGATCGAGGCGGCGCTTTCGTTGACTGACGACGCGAGCTCTTCAGTCGAGGTAGCAATCGACTCGAGCTGCGTCGTGGTCTCGCCCATCGAAGCAGTCATCTCATCGGCGATACCAAACGTTCTTTCGAGTACGCGTAACTGTACTTCCGCTCCTTCAGCAATCTCATTCGTGGTGGCGCTGATTTGCGTGGCCGATTCCGCAACCTGCACCGTCTGTTCGCGCACCAGCGCAATGTCTTTCTCAAGTTTGTTGTTGGAGCGCTCCATTACCTGGGCCATAATCTATCTCCCGTCTTCGTATTCGAGATCAAGCACCGCTTCTAAATTCAAAATCAAAATGGGACGTTGACCGACAGTGGCAACGCCTTCGAGGTAATGACCACTCAACCCCGTAAGCGCTTCCGGCGGCGGCTCGATCGACTCCGCCGGAATCTTCAAAAACTCGCGCGCCGTATCGACGACCATTCCAACCACCCGCGTTCCGGTGTTAATCACAACCAGGCGCGAACGCAGATCGCGTTCGATTCTTTCAAAACCAAAACGCGTGCGTAGATTCAACGCCGGAATGACCTGGCCGCGAACCAGCGCCACGCCTTCGACAGCCGCATGAGCATTCGGCACCGCGGCAACGTCGTCGATCATCTCGATCTGTTGCACGAAGCGGCTGCGCACGCCGTAGGTCGTGCCCGCCAATTCGAAAAGTATGAATGGTTCAGCGCTCATGTTGGTCCGTGTCTGTCCGTGTAATCCGGGGCTAATGCCGTGACGTTACTGCGAGCTGTCGCAACGCGCCAATGTCTAAAATGAGCACCACGCGTTGATCGCCGAGTTCGGTGGCGCCCGCGATCCCTTTGGTTTGCGCGAGCGGATCCTTGATGGCGCGGACAACTATCTCCCGCTGTCCGAGTATGCGATCGACCGCCAGGCCCACTGCGTTCGCGTCTTCACCGATCACCAACACGTGAAAGCGGTCTCCACGTTGCTGGTTCATCTCAAACACACGGGCCAGCCGCAACAACGGCAGAACTTTTCCGCGATATGAAATGATCTCGTTGTTCTCGAGAATGTTCGTGGAAGTTGATTCGACTTCCAGCACTTCCCTCACCGCTGATTGCGGCACCGCAAACCTCTGTCCGTCCACACTGACGATGAGCGCTTCGGCAATCGCGAGTGTCAAAGGCAACTCGATCGTGAACGTCGTTCCTTCACCGACTCTGGTTGCGAGTGAAATACTCCCGCCGAGTTCTTCGATCGCGTTTTTGACTACGTCCATTCCCACACCACGGCCGCTCTCGCGATCGGCTTCGACGCGCGTGGAAAAACCGGGAGTGCAGATCAGTTCGAGCAAAGCACGGTTGTCGATGTCACCATTCTCTTCGTAGAGACCACGGGCCTTCGCTCTCTCGCGGACGAGGTGGCGATCGATGCCGCGGCCGTCGTCGGCGATCTTGATCACGATGCGTTCGCCGGCGGTGGTTGCACTGAGCGACAACACACCCTCACTTCGTTTCCCTTGCGCTTCACGCTCGGCGGCAGCTTCGAACCCGTGACTGACGGCATTGCGCACCAGGTGCATGAACGGATCCATCATCCGCTCGACTAAAAACTTATCGATCTCCGTTTCGCCGCCGCTGAGTTGCACGATGATCTTCTTGCCGTTCTCGCGCGCAAGGTCGCGCACGACAAACGTCATGCGTTCGAAGATTTCGCCAATCTGGACCATGCGCACGCGCATGACGCTCTCGCGCAAGTCTCTCAACTGCCGCGCCATCGTCGAACTTGTTTCCTGTAACGAACGCCACATGGCCGGTGGTGTCGCTCGTTTCAAGTCCGCGACTTGATCCTCGAGCCTCGTGCGGCTGATCACGAGCTCGCCGATGATGCGCATCAGTTCGTCTAGCCGGTCGAGATCGACGCGCACGACACTGGCCGGAGCGATCGTCGGCACGGGCTGGGTTTCTCGGATTTTCTTCTCTTCTTGAACAGCTTCGAAAACCAAGCCGTCTACTTCGAAATCTTTGAGCTCCGTCTGATTCCTGTTTGTCGCAAGTACGAACTGAAACGCGATCTCTCCCGCGCCCTTGACGATCGGTTTTGCCTGTAACAACTCACCGATTTCTTGCAGCCGCACGCGCACGCTGTTGACGCTGACGCCGCGCTCGGCGAGTTCGGGTGTCGGCGTAAACTCGACCTGCCAACGTGTGGCCGGCGCATCGTTCTCGCCTGGTTCAGATTTTAAAGGAGCAGATGCTGTATCAAC
>DASUPR010000480.1:0-11453 GCA_036281015.1 Pyrinomonadaceae bacterium | reverse complement strand
CCGCGAGCAGAGCTTCATCACACTACTCAAACGAGTACGAGAAGTATGCCTCGACGCCTACGCGCATCAGGAAGTTCCGTTCGAGCGCGTGGTGGAGGAGTTGCACCCGGACCGCAACTCAAATCACGCACCGCTGTTTCGAGTGCTCTTCGCACTTCAGAACACGCCAACCCACGAGCTCGCGCTTGCCGATTTAAAACTAGCTGTACTGGAACCTGAAAACCCGGCCGCGCGTTTCGATCTGGCGCTCGAAGTCTCTGAAACAAACACTGGCGAACTTGATTGCCGCCTGACGTTCGACGCGGATTTATTTGCGGCCGCAACGATCGCGCGTATGGCCGACTACTTTATCAATGTTCTTTCGGCAGTCACCGCCGATCCACAACAACCAATCTCAACCATTAACTTCCTCCGCGACGAAGAACGCCGGCAGCTGCTGTTCGACTGGAATCGCACGCACGCGGACTTCCCGAACACTCGTTGCATTCACGAACTATTCGAGCACCAGGCAGCGCTGACGCCCGAAGCAACCGCAGTCGTCTGCGCCACGGAATCCCTCTCGTATCGCAAACTGAACGAACGCGCCAATCAATGGGCTCATCGTTTGCGCAGTCTCGGCGCCGGGCCGGAAAAACTGGTCGGCATCACCGCCGAACGTTCGATGGAAATGATCGTCGGCATACTCGCAATACTAAAAGCCGGCGCCGCTTATGTTCCGCTGTCGCCAGACACTCCACCCGAACGGCTCGAGCAGATGCTCACCGACGCCGGAATCGAGTTGCTCCTCACACAAGAGCAACTGAAAGAACAACTGCCCGCTTCGGAGAGCCGGCAAAACCCTGAAACCATCACCAGCGCAGATAATCTCGCGTACCTGATCTATACCTCGGGCTCGACAGGACGGCCCAAAGCCGTCGAGGTCACGCATCGCAATCTCGTTCATTCAACCACCGCACGTTTCGTTTACTACGACGAACCCGTGCGCAGCTTCATGCTGGTCTCGCCGTTTTTCTTTGATTCTTCCGTGGCCGGCATCTTCTGGACGTTGTGTCAGGGCGGGAAGCTGGTGTTGCCGCCGAAGAATTTTGAGCGTGACTTCACCGCCTTTGCGACTTTACTCGAAGCAGAACAGGTCTCGCATCTCTTGTGTTTGCCGATGGTCCATTCGCTGCTGTTGGGACAGGCATCTCACAATCAGTTGAAGAACCTTCGCACGGTAATTGTGGCCGGCGAACCATGCCCGCCCGAACTACCGAACCGTCACTTCGAAGCCCTGCCGCACGCTTCTTTGTTCAACGAGTATGGACCAACCGAAGGCACGGTGTGGGCGACGGTTTACAAGTGTGCGCCGCACGAGCGCGCGACAACAGTACCAATAGGAAGTCCGGTTCCGAACGTGCAGACGTACGTGCTCGACGAGTCTCTCCAACCTGTGCCGGTCGGCGTTGTCGGCGAACTCTACATCGGAGGCGAAGGCGTGGCGCGTGGTTACCGCAACCACGCTGCTTCGACCGCCGGGCGCTTCGTGCCACATCCTTTTGCCTCAACTAAGGGCGCGCGGTTGTATGCAACGGGAGATCTCGCGCGCTATCTGCCGGACGGCGAGCTGGAGTTTCTGGGCCGGCGAGATCAGCAAATCAAAGTACGCGGGTTCAGGATCGAGCTCGGCGAGATCGAAGCGGTTTTAACCACGCATCCGTTGGTGCGCGAGGCCGTGGTAGTCAAACATGAAAGCCGCACTGTTGCTTATCTCACTGCAATTGGACCAACTGAAGATCTGCGCGAGTTTCTACAGGAGCGACTTCCTGAATACATGATCCCGTCGCAGTTCGTGCTGCTCGACGCGATGCCGCTTGGACCAAACGGAAAAGTGGATCGCAAGGCCCTGCCCGCGCCCGACGCATCGCGCCCGGCATTGCGCTCTGCTTACGCGGCGCCACAGACACGGCTCGAGCAAACGATCGCTGAAGTGTGGCAAGAGTTTCTTCAGTTAGACACGGTCGGCGTCAACGATAGCTTCTTCGAGCTTGGCGGTCACTCGTTGCTACTCGTCCTGGTCCACGAGACCTTGCAGCAACGGCTCGAACGCGAAGTCGCGATTGCAGATCTGTTCAAGTTCCCGACGGTGCGCGCATTGGCGCGCCACCTCAGCGGCAGTTCCCCGAAACAAGAAGAGTCGTCGCTCAATCGCCGGCGCGCAGGCGAACGACAGGCGGCTCTCAAAGGACGGAATTTTATGAAGAAAGGTAATTGAACATGGCAACCCCTGCGTTATCTACGGTCGACACTTTACCGGCGAACAAAGTGCGCGATGAACTTGTAACCTGCCTCAAAGAGCTGAAGGACGACTGCGGTACTCTTCCTCGCGAGCTCGCGGTCGTGATTTTGGGCCAGTGGTTTCACCCGCTGCACTACTTCCCGGTGTTTCTCTCGCGCCTGATCTCGGTAACACCACGCGTCGAATCGCAGACTTATATTTCTCGCATTCTTTGGGAAGAACTCGGCGAGGGCCACCCCCAACGCGCTCACGAAAAGATCTACGTGCAAACGATGGTTGACGGCGGATTCGAAGAGACGCAGTTCACGGAAGCGCCTCCGCTCGCGGCCACGCGCCGGCTGGTTGACGGATATGAAAAAGCCTCGAGCGAGTATCTCTCCGGTCTCGGTTTTCTTTACGGCACGGAGGTCGTCGATTTGCAGATGGTGGCGACGATTGGCGCGCTGATGAAACGGTCGACGGGTTTGCGCACGCTGCCGTGGGTCGACATTCACGTCCAGCAAGAACCGGGACACGTCGAGACCTCGACTCAAACGTTGGACCAAGCTTTGGACCACGACGAGCAGCACCGTGTCGTGACAAGCGCGGAAGAAATGTGGACGCTCTGGAAAGACTTCTTCCAATCGATCCGTCGGGAGATTCTGAAGTAATGAGTGAAACGGAGCAGTTCGCATACGAAGTCGCCGTGGTTGGTCTAGCCGGGCGCTTTCCCGGCGCGCGGAACGTCGCTGAGTTTTGGGATCGTCTGTGTAAAGGCGCAGAGTCGATCACGTTCTTCCCTGACGGCGATCCAAATCACGTTAAGGCCGAAGGCGTGCTCGACGACGTCGAACTGTTTGACGCTTCGTTCTTCGGCTTCACTCCGCGTGAAGCGTCCACGCTCGATCCTCAGCATCGCGTCTTTCTCGAAGAGTCGTGGGCGGCACTCGAAACTGCCGGTTACAACTCCGAGACTTACCACGGCCGCATCGGCGTGTTTGCCGGCGAGAGCCTGAACACTTACTTCCTGAACAATCTCTACCCGAACCGTAAGCTGCTTGAGTCGCTCGGCGCGTCGCAGGTTGTGATTGCGAACGACCGCGACTATCTCGCGACGCAGGTCTCGTTTCGTTTGAACCTGAAAGGACCGAGTTTCACTATTCAGACTGCGTGCTCCACGTCGCTCGTCGCCGTTCATCTCGCGTGTCAGAGTCTGCTGAATCGCGAGTGTGACATGGCGCTCGCGGGCGGTGTTTCGGTGAGTGTGCCGCAAGGCATCGGCGGTCATTATCAGGAAGGCGGGATCATCTCTCCCGATGGACACTGCCGCGCGTTCGATGCGAAAGCGCGCGGTACGGTGAAAGGAAGCGGAGCTGGTGTCGTCGTCTTGAAGCGGCTCGCGGACGCGATACACGATCGCGATACCATTCACGCCGTCATCAAGGGCTCGGCGATCAACAACGACGGCGCGATGAAGGTCGGCTTCACGGCGCCTGCGGTCGAAGGACAGGCGAACGTGATCGAAGAAGCGCTCGCGCTCGCGTCGATCGACCCGGAGACGATCGGGTACGTCGAGACACACGGAACCGGCACGGTGCTAGGCGATCCGGTTGAGATCGCGGCGCTGACGCAGGCGTTTCGCACGAGCACTGACGCGACCGGGTTTTGTCCGATCGGCTCAGTCAAAACGAACATCGGACACCTCGACGCTGCGGCGGGCGTGGCGAGTCTGATCAAGACGATTCTCGCGCTCGAGCACAGGCAGATTCCGCCGAGCCTGAATTTTGAGCGACCAAACCCGAACATCGATTTCGCAAACAGTCCGTTCTTCGTCAACACAGAACTACGCCGTTGGGAAACGAATGGCGGATCGCGGCGCGCCGGCGTCAGTTCATTCGGCATCGGCGGAACGAATGCGCACGTTGTGTTGGAAGAAGCGGCCGCGAGCGAGAGCTTTGATGCTTCGAGCGCGCCTCATGTTCTGGTGTTGTCAGCACGGACACCAACTGCGCTAGCCCAGGTAAGCAAAAACCTTGCACAGCATTTGGAGCAACATTCACAACTTGATCTCGCGGACGTCGCGTACACGTTGGGCGCCGGCAGGAAGCAGTTTGAGCATCGCCAGGTTGTCGTGTGTCACGACACGGCTGACGCGATCACAGCATTAACTTCACCGGATCGGTCGCGCGTTTTCACGGGCGCGTCGAAGTATGAAAAGCGGCCCGTGGCGTTCATGTTCCCCGGACAGGGAGCGCAATACACGGGAATGGGACGGGCGTTGTACGAGCGCGAGCCCGTTTTCCGGAAGGAGTTGGACCATTGCGCTGAGCTTTTGCGGGATTCGCTTGGTGCAGATTTACGAGAAATCATTTTCAAGAGCGAGACTCTCTCCGACACACGCTTTACGCAACCGGCGTTATTCGCCGTTGAATACGCGCTCGCGAAGTTGTGGGCTGAATGGGGAGTCGTGCCGCAGGCGATGATCGGACACAGCATCGGCGAGTATGTCGCGGCATGTCTGGCCGGCGTCTTTTCACTCGAGGATGCACTGCGGCTCGTGGCCGCGCGCGGCGAAATCGTGCAGCGGCTCCCGCGCGGCGCGATGCTGTCGGTTTCGCTTGCACCGCACGAGGCTGAACGTCATTTGAGCGAACACATATCGATTGCCGCCGTTAACTCACCGTCGCTGTGTGTGCTTTCCGGCACGATTGAAGCAATCGAACAGTTGGAACAACAGCTCGTGGGCGAAGGCGTGATCTGTCGCCGGCTTCACACGTCACATGCGTTTCACTCGAAGATGATGGAACCCGCGATGGAGGAGTTTACGGCGCTCGTCCGAAGCGTTGAGCGACGCGCGCCGCAGATTCCGTATCTTTCGAACGTGACGGGCAAGTGGATCACTGAAGCTGAAGTCATGGGTCCTTCTTACTGGGCGCGGCACCTGCGCGAGCCTGTTCAGTTTTCTGCCGGCGTGGCGGAGCTACTCAACGATCCGGCAATCGTGTTGCTGGAAGTTGGACCAGGGCAGTCGCTGGGAACACTGGCCGCGCAACAGCCGGCGCCGGATCGCGTTGCGCTTGCTTCGTTACGTCCGCCGAAGGGTAAAGAATCAGAGATCGAGTTTCTGCTGAAGACGGTTGGGCGGTTGTGGCTCGCGGGCGTGGAGATCGACTGGACCAGGTTTTATGGCGGTCAGCCGCGCAGGCGAGTGCTACTCCCTTCGTATCCTTTTGAGCGCCAGCGTTATTGGATCGATCCCCCTTCAACCGAGGTTGAAACCTTTAACGAACCAGTCCTCGAAATCGACGAAGCTGGACTAGTCACTCAGACTGAACACCAACCAACCACTGTGGCCGAAGTCGAAACTGCCGTCATCGACATCTGGCGCGAGCTTTTCGGGATCGCGAACATTCGTCCACACGACAACTTCTTCGACCACGGCGGTAACTCACTCATCGCGCTACAACTCGTGGCCCAACTCCGCGCGACTTTCAAGATCGATCTGCCGTTGCGCTTCGTTTTCGAGTCTCAAACTGCGACGGCGCTGTCCAGCCGCATCTTCGAGATGATCGCGCAGGAACAGGAAATGGCTGAACTCGACAGCCTGCTGCGCGAGATCGAATCGCTCTCGCCCGAAGAGTTGCAACCGCAACCGAGCACTCCCGCAAAGCCGTACATCGAATTCAACGTCGAGCAACAGCACGCTACGAGAAGCATCAACTTCGGGCTCTACTTCTTCTCCGACGACGGCTCCAACACTTCAGACGACAAGTACCGGTTGGTTTTGGAGAGCGCGAAGTTTGCCGACCAGCACGGCTTCACAGCGATCTGGACACCGGAACGTCACTTTCAGGATTTCGGCGGTCTCTATCCGAACCCTTCGGTCCTGAGTGCCGCGCTCGCTGTACTCACGGAACGAATACAGATTCGCGCGGGCAGCGTCGCGTTGCCGCTTCATCACCCGGTCCGTGTCGCCGAAGAATGGTCGCTGGTCGACAACCTGTCGCACGGCCGAGTCGCCGTCTCGTTCGCTTCGGGCTGGCACACAAACGACTTCATCTTCGCGCCCGACATTTACGACGACCGCAAAGAAGTGATGTTTCGTCACATCGAGTTGATTCAAAAGTTGTGGGCGGGCGAGAAAGTAAAACTGCCGAGCGCGGGCGGATCGGAAGTCGAGTTTCGAATACTGCCGCGGCCGGTGCAACCGAAGCTGCCCGTGTGGATCACGAGCTCCGGCAGCGCGGAGACGTGGCGCAGGGCGGGCGAGATCGGCGCCAACGTTCTCGCCGCTTACATTGGTTACTCGCAGGAAGAGTTGGCCCAACGCATCGAGCTTTATCGCGAGGCGCGTGAAAGGCATGGCCACGATCCGCAAACAGGCGTCGTGACGATTATGCTGCACACGTTTGTCGGCGACGACGATGCAGTTGTTAAAGAGAAAGTCCGCGCGCCTTTCTCCAACTACCTGCGCACCTACTTCAGACAGTACGAGACCACAGCAGCCGGCGTCGCCGATGTCAGCGAGGCCGATAAAGACGCGCTGATGAGCGCCGCTTTTGAAAAGTACTTCGACACGAGCACGTTGATGGGTTCGCCAGAGAAGTGCGCGCGCCTGGTTGATGCGCTTGCGGATATTGGCGTTGATGAAATTGCGTGTCTGATCGACTTCGGAGTCGACTCGAATTCTGTGCTTGCGAGTCTCGAGAAGCTAAGTGAGTTGAAGGATATTTCTCACGCACATTTTTATGAACGACCTTGCTAACAGGATAGCGGCGCTCACACCCGAGCAGCGCGCGCGCTTTGAAGAATCTCTCAAGGCGCGAGGACTGCGTCTGCCGCAAACCGACCAGATCCCGCGCTGCACGCGCGAAGACGTCAATCAGTTTCCGACTTCGATCGATCAGGAGCGGCTGTGGTTTATCGAGCAACTGCAACCCGGCAACGCGGCCTACAACATTTTCAGCGCGAGCCGGATCAGGGGTCCGCTCGACGCGGCATTAATGGAACGCGTCGTCAACGAGTTGATCGCGCGACATGAAGTCCTGCGCACGACTTTTACCGTGGTTGACGATCAACCAGCGCAGGTCATTCATCCAAAGATGGAGATCAAGCTCACGCCGATCGACTTGCAATCAATTCCGCTTGAACAACGCGAGCAGGAAGCGCTGCGTCTCGTAACTGAAGACTTCTCGCGGCCATTCGATCTGGAAAAAGGACCACTCCTTCGCGTCGGCTTGTTGCGGCTCGCAGACGACGATCACGTGCTGCACGTCAACATGCATCACACCGTGACCGATCGCTGGTCAGGCGCGATCTTCGAACAGGAGACCGGACTTCTCTACGAAGCTTTCGCGAACAACAGACCGTCGCCTTTGCCCGAGTTGCCGATTCAGTATGCCGACTACGCCGTCTGGCAACGCAGCCGCGCAGAGAGCGAGATCTATCGCAAGCAGGCCGCTTACTGGACCAGGAGGTTGACGGGCTTGCCGTTCGTTCTCGAAGTTCCAACCGATCATCAACGGCCACCGATTCAGAACTTCCGCGGCGCTCGTGTTTATACCCGCTACTCGAAGAAGCTGCTCGATGCGCTTCGCGAACTGAGCCGTCGCGAAGGTGTGACGATGTTTACGTTGGCGCTTGCGGCGTACAAGGCGTTGCTCTATCGCTACACCAGTCAGGAAACGATCCTCGTCGGCACCACCTTCGCGAATCGCAATCGTCCGGAGTTGCAGAACATGGTCGGCTATTTACTGAACCTCATCGTTCTGAGCACGGACCTCTCCGGCAATCCGACCTTTCGCGAGCTGCTTCAGCGCGAGCGCGCGACGGTGCTCGAAGGTTTTGCGAACCAGGACCTGCCGTTTGGAAAGCTGGTCCAGGAACTGCGGCCCGTGCAGGACGCAAGCCGTAACCCGATTGTTCAGCACTCGCTCATCTATCTGGATTTTCCGGAATTGAAGGTGATGGAGACTCTCGGGCTGACCGCCAAACATCTTGATATCGACAACGGCGCGTCGCGTTTTGACATGACGCTCGCGATGACTGAAACGGCCGAGGGGTACGAAGTCGATATTGAGTATCCGACAGACTTGTATCGCCGCGAGCGGATCGAACGGATGACGAAGCATCTTGAGAACATTCTCGAAAGCGTAGTGGTCGATCCAACGCAGCGTATATCGGATCTGCCGGTGTTGAGCGAGAACGAAAAGCGGCAACTGCTGGTCGAGTGGAACGACACCACAGACGAATATCCGTCTGAAAGTTGTATCCACGAATTGTTCGAAGCACAGGCACAGCGCACGCCTGACGAAGTCGCGGTGTTGTTTGAAAACGATCGGCTTACTTATCGCGAGTTGAACGAGCAGGCGAATCGTGTGGCTCGCTATTTAAGAAAGGCGGGCGTCGAGAACGGGGATCTCGTGGCCCTCTTGACGTCACGCTCACCACGGATGGTGGTGGCGCTGCTCGGCATTCTGAAGGCCGGCGGGGCTTACGTGCCGTTGGACCACGCATTTCCCGCGGAACGTCTTTCTTTCATGTTGAAAGATTCGGGAGTGCGAGTGGTGCTCACCGAAGAGCGCTTCGCCGCGAAGCTGCCCCGCTACGAGGGACGAATGGTCCATCTCGATGCGGAATGGGACAAGATCGCATCGTGCAGCGCACAGGACCTGGATCACAACCTGCCCAACGATCACGGCGCCTACGTGATCTACACCTCCGGCTCAACAGGCCAACCCAAAGGTGTTCTGGTTCCGCATCGTGCCGTGGTCAACCTGCTTCATTCGGTGGTTTCGCAAGTGTCGCTTACCCCTTCCGACACAATACTCGCCGTCACGACTCTTTCGTTCGATATCGCCACGGCTGAGATATTTCTTCCGCTGGTGGTGGGCGCGCGCGTCGTCATTGCCGGCCGCGAAGTTGCCGCCGACGGAATCGAGCTTGACCGCTTGTTGCGTAGTTCCGGCGCGACCTTGATGCAGGCGACGCCGACGAGTTGGCGGATGCTGATTGATGCAGGCTGGCAGGGAAACCCGGAGCTGAAAGTGTTTAGCGCTGGAGAAGCTCTCGACGCGCAACTTGCCGATCAGCTTTTAGCAAGATGCGGCGAACTGTGGAATCTGTATGGTCCAACAGAGACGACGATCTACTCCGGCGTGATTCGAGTAACTGACGGATCGCGTGCAGCGCCTGTTGGTCCGCCGGTCGCCAACACACGCTTCTATGTTCTGGACCGATTTATGAACGCTGTGCCCATTGGCATCTACGGTGAACTCTACATTGGAGGCGCGGGTTTGGCCCACGGGTATTTAAATCGTTCCGGGTTAACCGCGGAGAGGTTTGTGCCAAATCCGTTTAGCAGCGAACCGGGCGCGCGTTTGTATCGCACCGGCGACCTGGTGCGCTACCGCGAAGACGGGACGCTGGAGTTTGCCGGACGGTTGGACCATCAGGTCAAAGTGCGCGGCTTCCGCATTGAGCTCGGAGAGGTGGAGGCGGTCTTGTCGCGGCACGAATCGGTGCGCACGGCCGTGGTCGTTGCGCGCGAAGAACGTCCGGGTGAACAACGTCTCGTTGCCTACGTGGTCGGTAATGAAACTCCGTTACCCACGGCGAGTGAGTGGCGGGCCTTTCTGATTCAGCGTTTGCCGGAATACATGATCCCGTCGGTGTTCGTCAGTCTGGAATCGTTGCCCCTTTTGCCTAACGGCAAAGTCAACCGGCGCGCGCTGCCGGTTCCAGACTCGTCAAGACCGGAGCTGCGCCGCGCATTCGCCGCGCCTGAGAACCCGACGCAGGCGAGGCTGGTCGAACTGTGGCAGAACGTTCTTAAGTTGGACCAGGTAGGCATTCACGACGACTTCTTCGAACTGGGTGGCGACTCGATCCTCGCAACGCGGCTCGTATCGCGCGTGCGGCGGGCGTTCGGTATCGAGTTGCCGCTGCGCGAGCTCTTTTGGCGACCAAACGTGTTTGAGTTGTCGACCGTCGTCGAGAATCTGTTGATCGAACAACTCGACAATCTCAGCGAAGAAGAAGCCGAACAGCTTTTGCAAAATGAAGTCTAAGACTCAACTTTCAGCAGCCAAACGCGCCCTGCTCGAAAAACGGCTCGCGGGCCGCGCGTCGGTCGACACTGACGAACAGACCATTCGGCCGATCCCGCGCAATGGACCACTGGCCGTTTCGCTCGCGCAGCAACGGCTGTGGTTTCTGGACCAGTTGGAGCCGGGTCTCGTGGCTTACAACATGCCCGCCGCTGTGCGTCTCGTGGGCACGCTCGACGTGACGGTTCTGAACTGGAGTTTGAACGAGATTATCCGGCGCCATGAAAGTTTGCGCACGACGTTCGACTCTGTCGCAGGCCAACCGCTACAGGTCATCGCGCCGCATCTCGAGTTATCGATTCCCGTAATCGATCTGACTGACTTACCCGCCGAAGCGCGCGAGCAGGAAGCTATGCGGCTCTCTCAGGAAGAGGCGCAACGTCCGTTCGATCTCCTGCATGGTCCATTGATCCGCGCCGTCTTGCTGCGCCTGCAAAGCGAAGAGCACGTGCTGATCGTGACGATGCACCACATCGTCACTGACTTGTGGTCGCAGGGTGTGTTGAAGAGTGAGCTCGGCGCGCTTTACGAAGCGGGGATGAAAACGCAGGCTTCGCCACTTCCGGCGCTGTCGATTCAATACGCCGACTTCGCACAGTGGCAACGAGGCTGGTTGAAGGGTGATGAACTTGATCGGCAGACGGCGTACTGGCGTAAGCAGTTAGCGGGCGCGCCGCCCTCAGTGGATCTGCCAACTGATCTTGCGCGCCCCGCGCAGATGAATTACCAGGGCTCAACCTTTCTTTTTGAATTGTCAGCGGAGCTGACTGAGTCGCTCACTGCTTTGAGCCGGCGTGAAGGAGCGACTCTGTTCATGACACTGCTGGCAGCATTTAAGGCGTTGCTCTGGCGTTACACGGGCCAGAGCGACATCGTGGTTGGTACTCCCGTCGCGAATCGCAAT
Source organism: Pyrinomonadaceae bacterium (assembly GCA_036281015.1). Lineage (GTDB taxonomy): Bacteria > Acidobacteriota > Blastocatellia > Pyrinomonadales > Pyrinomonadaceae > PSRF01. The sequence continues at coordinate 184 of DASUPR010000480.1, read as the reverse complement.
CGCGAAGAGCTCGAAGGCTTGATCGGTTTCTTCGTCAACACGCTGGCGCTGCGAACTGACGTTTCCGGCGATGCGACGTTTCTTGAGTTATTAAGCCGCGTTCGGGAAACCGCGCTTGGCGCGTATGCGCACCAGGATTTGCCGTTCGAGTTGCTCGTCGAAGAATTGCAACCCGCCCGGGATC
>DASUPR010000479.1:0-5354 GCA_036281015.1 Pyrinomonadaceae bacterium | reverse complement strand
AGAGTTTTGGATTTTAGTTTGACGATGGTGCACGACGACTACAAAGAGATGATTCCGGCGCACGCGCTGTCCGCGCTCGACGCGGCCGACGCGCGCGCGCTGAACGAACATCTCGCAGAATGCGCCGAGTGCCGCCGCGATCTGGCTGAGTGGGAAGCAACGGCGGCAAGTCTCGCGTTGAGTGCTAAACCAATGGAACCATCACCCGATGTACGTGAAAAAATCCTGAGTAAAGTCCGTTCTGAAAAATCCCCGTCTAAAGTACTTCCGTTTCCAGGCACTCAACGCAGCATGTGGCGCTCGCTCGGTTCAATCGCCGCTGTCCTTCTTTTCGCGGCCTTGCTCGTTTCCGTCGTCGTGCTCTACCAACAAAACCGCCAACTGCAACACGAAAACGCGTTCTACAAACTAATCACTGCACCAGGTTCGCGGATCGCCGAACTCTCCGGCACCAACGAAGCCTCCGGCGCAACGGCAAAACTCGCTTACGACCCAACCGGCCGCGCGGTGCTGATCGCCAACGGCCTGCCACGCACACCCGCAGGCAAGGAATATCAACTCTGGTTCATCGTCGACAACAAACCCATCCCGGGCAAAACTTTCGCACCCGACGACACCGGCCAAAGCACGTTGCAAGACCAGGTGCCCGAAGCCGCGCGTCGCTCAGCGATCTTCGCAATCACTCTCGAACCCACCGGCGGAGTGCCCTCACCAACCGGCGCGATCTACCTCCGCGGTGAACTCTAATCCGAGTCTGTAGAAGGACATCGTCGAGAAATAATTGTGAAAAGCTGCTACACTTCCGCCAACTGATTGAGGCAGGTTAGGAAGTGATGAGCAACAGGGGAGAGCGGAAGAAACAACCACCACCAATCGACAACTCGGTCTCGGATTCGACTGGCCAATACGATCTACGGTTTGTTTTGTGGCGGCAGTTTTGCGCCGAGTACAACATACCGGTCGACACCTTACCCAGCCAGTTGGAGGACGAACACAAAGACCGGTGGGAAGAGATGAAATCGAAGCGTCTCCGCTGACCCTGTTTTGACAGCCTACACGTAGCGGCCGGTCAGAAACGGGTTAGTCAGGCGCTCCTCGCCAATCGTCGTGAGCGGTCCGTGTCCCGAGTAAACCGTCACGTCGTCATCCAGCGAAAGCAGTTTGTTTTTAATCGAATCGAGTAACTGTTCCATCGATCCGCCCGGCAGATCCGTGCGCCCGATCGAGCCCGCAAACAACACGTCGCCGACAAACACCTTTCGTTCATGGGGCGCGTACAACACGACGTGACCCGGCGTGTGGCCGGGACAGTGCAACACTTCAAACTTCAGTTCGCCCACGTTGTAGGTCTGCCCGTCAGTCCAATACTCATCAACCGGCGGCGGTTCTTCGAAATCAAAGCCGAGCGCAACCCACTGCGAACGTGGAATTCCGATCCACGCGGGCTGTTCCGGCAAATCCACGTACATGAACTCGTCCGCTTTGTGCAGGTTGATTTTGGCGTCCGGTTTCAGTTTCTTCAGCGCCGCCACGCCTCCCACGTGATCGAGATGCGCGTGCGTCAGCGCAATCGCCTGCAAGTTAAGGCCGAGCCGTTCGAGAGTTTCGACGATGCGTTCCGCTTCATCGCCGGGGTCGATGCAGATCGCCTGGCGTGTTGTTTCACAACCAACGATGCGTGTGTGTTGTTGAAAGGCAGTGACGGTTAGTTCTTCGATAATCATTTGGCTAGAATATACCCGTAAATTAGCAATGCCGATAAGCAGTACCAGCGCGCCACTCGCAAATGTTCTCGACTCGATGACCGCCGAGGGTGCGCCCGAACTCACCGAACATCTCGACGCCGGCGCACTGAAGTGTTATGCCTGCGGTCACCGCTGTCTAATCAAGCCCGGCAAACGCGGCATCTGTAAAGTTCGTTTCAACGAAGACGGCCACCTGCGCGTGCCGGTGAACTACGTCGCTGCGCTGGCTTGCGATCCGACTGAAAAGAAACCGTTCTTCCACGTGCTTCCCGGTTCCGACACGCTGACGTTCGGCATGCTCGGTTGCGATCTTCATTGCGCGTATTGTCAAAACTGGCTCACGTCGCAGGCGCTTCGCGACGATGCCGCCGGAACAAGCCCAACAATCGTAACCCCCGAACGTCTCGTGACGATGGCGAAGACTTACGGCGCCACGATGGTAGGCAGCAGTTATAACGAACCGTTGATTACGGCCGAGTGGGCGGTTGACGTTTTTAAGAAAGCACGTCCCGAAGGTTTCAAAACGGCGTTCATCTCAAACGGCAACGCGACCCCGCAAGTCCTCGATTACCTGCGGCCCTGGACCGACTGTTACAAGATCGATCTGAAGTCGATGAACGACAAGAACTATCGCCAGCTCGGCGGCGTGGTCGACAACATCCTCGAAACAGTGAAGATGGTCCACGAACGCGGTTTTTGGGAGGAGATCGTGACGCTCGTGATCCCGGGTTTCAACGATTCCGAAGATGAATTGCGCCGCGCGGCAGATTTCATCGCGTCAGTTTCGCCCGACATTCCCTGGCACGTCACCGCGTTTCATCAGGACTACCGGATGACGGAGAACTCAAACACTACCGCCAAGCAGTTGATTCGTGCGTGTGAGATTGGGCGTGAGGCGGGACTGCGTTACATCTACGCGGGGAATCTTCCGGGAAGAGTGGGACGCTGGGAAAACACTTACTGTCCATCATGCGACGAACTGCTGGTCGAACGATTCGGCTATTTGATTCGCCAGGTCAACGTCACGCGTGAGGGCCATTGTCCAACCTGTTCAACCACCATTCCCGGAATTTGGTCCACGGAACTTACTGAGGCTTTTTGATCGGCGTCGTTTGCGAGGCTACAGCCTCCCACTTGCCGTTGCGCCGCGCGTACACATCCAGAAAACGAAACTCGCCGCTGATGTTGGTCGTCTGCTTGGTGTTCGGATCTTTGTACTTGCCGTTCTTGATAACGCCGCGACCGGTGATGAATGCAGTGTCGGCATTCAGCACTGTGACTTTCGTGTCGAGTAGTTCCCACGAGTCCATCGTGATCGCGCCGCTCTCGATCGTCCGTACTTCGTCAGCCTTAGTTCCGGTCTGGCCGTCGGGATAGGTGATTACAATGTCCTCGGCCAACACGCGTCGCACGGTTTCAGCGTCGCGATTTTTCGGCGAGCTTGCCCAGTCGCGTTCGAGCTTGTTTATCTCGGCCTCGATCGCGGCCGTGTCGATCTTTTCCGGCGTCGGACTCGCGGCCGCGTTGCCCGCGGCAAGATTCGTCGGCGCCGCGGCGCGCTCACAACCGGCCAGCGATAGGACCATCAATAGACCACACACCACGAGTGCTGCTGGCAGCACGTTTGTCTTCATCAAGTTTTCGGCTCCTTCTGTCTTAGAAGATTAGGGCAAGACGGGTATTCTAGCAGTGCTCGCCAAACATTGACATCGGAATTTCCGCGGATTATTGTTCCGCGCAAGTGAGCCCGTCGGACGACTTTCACGGGCGCTCGGCCGGACTCATTCCTACCCGCTTGGTGTGTAAAGAACATTTTATTCCTGGAAAGGAGTAAACCAATGACTCACCACTTTCGAGCTTCTGGATCGCCTGGAGTTAACCGGCTCCTGTTGGTAGTTATCACGCTTTTGGTGTCGAACGTCGCGGTTGCGCAAACAACGCGAACGTCTCCCACCTCCGGAAAAGACGACGCGCCCGTCTTTCAAGAGTATCGCGGAGTGCAGATCGGCTGGCTTGCCGACGACGTGCGCAAGAAGCTTGGTAATCCTGCTAACAAAGGCGATGAACAGGATTACTACGTCTTCGGCAACGGAGATAATGAACGAGCTCAGATCATCTACGACAAGACGACTCGCAAGGTGACCACCATCTCGGTTGACTTCATGAACGGAGCGACTGACGTGATCACGCCCCAACAGGTGTTTGGCGCCGACGTTGAGACAAAGCCGGACGGATCGAAGCACAAACTCGTGCGCTATCCGAAAGCCGGTTTCTGGGTCTCGTACAGCCGCACTGCGGGCGACACGCCGATCATCTCCATTACGATCCAGAAGATGTAGCCGGCGCCACGGATTACACAGATTCTCTATGCTAATCTGTGTAGTCCGTGGATACGTTGTCGATAAAAGAACGCGCGCTCGCCGAAGGCTTCCAGAAGGTCGGGATTATCCGCGCGGAGCCGCTCGCGGAAGAAGCGCCGCGATTGAAAGAGTGGCTGGCTCGCGGCTATCACGGCGAAATGTCGTGGATGGCGCGCGACGTGGAGAAGCGTCTCGATCCGCGCGAACTGTTTCCCGAAGCGCGTTCGATCGTCGCTGTTGCCCTCAACTACTACACGCCCGATCAACACCAGGACAATTCGAATACAGGAAAAGTGTCGCGTTATGCGTGGGGCGACGACTATCACGATGTCTTGAAGACAAAACTCGAATCGTTGCTTGCCTGGATACGCGAACAGGAACCAACTGCAGCGGGAAAAGTCTGTGTTGATATTCAACCGACGTTGGACAAGGCGTGGGCGGTGCGTGCGGGATTGGGTTGGCTTGGCAAACATACGAACGTGATCACGCAGGAGCATGGATCGTGGGTTTTCATCGGCGAACTGTTATTGAATCTCGATCTGGAGCCTGACGACGCGCGTGTCGAAGATCATTGCGGCACGTGTACGCTCTGCATCGATGCGTGTCCGACGCAGGCGATCACGGAACCTTACGTGGTTGACTCAAACAAGTGTATTTCGTATGCGACGATTGAACTGCGCACACCGGAGTTGCCGGAAACGATCCAGCAGGGACTTTCCGGTTGGTTGTATGGCTGCGACATCTGTCAGGACGTGTGTCCGTGGAATCGCTTCGAAGAACCGACGAGCGAGACACGGTTCGCCGCGCGCGAAGGAAACGTCAACGCCGAACTTGATGAAATCCTCCAGCTCACACCTGAAACATACGCCGCACGCTTTCGCGGCAGCGCCATGAAACGCGCCAAGCTCGCCGGTCTGCAACGCAACGCACGCGCGCTACTTTCAACTTAGGACAACGGAAAACTCTACCGCTAACTAATGGCACACGAAGCAACTAATCCGACGTTTGTTGAAGAAATAAAAGAGAGTTTTGCTAAACAGACGATCATGGCGCTGATCGGCGGCGAGCTGACGCGCGTCGAACCGGGCGTCGTTGAAATCACTTTGCCCTATCGCGCGGACTTAACCCAGCAACATGGTTACGTGCATGCCGGTATCATCACCACGATCGCCGATTCGGCCTGCGGCTACGCAGCTTACACGCTGATGCCTGCGGGCTCGGATGTGCTGGCGGTTGAGTTCAAAGTAAA
>DASUPR010000478.1:0-3965 GCA_036281015.1 Pyrinomonadaceae bacterium | reverse complement strand
CAGTCTGACATTGATCTGGTCCAGGCCCGGCAACACACCCTGTGCGCCAGCAAATTCAACCGGCAAGGAATAGATGCGGCCGTTGCCAGCTAGCGCTTCGACCGTAACCGATTCCGCGAAATTCGGTTTCACCAGGCCGGGGCCCAGCTTGATGTCGTTGGTAATGTCGGAATTGCTGACACTGCCAGTTATTCCAGTAGCAAACAACGTGAGCCGCGTTCGTTTGTCAGAACCAAGATTCTCGGGTGTCTCGACCTTCAGATTGGTGGTCGCGAACGTCTGACCGTTGGCAATAACGGCCGTGCCGTTCTCGTCGTCGCCAGTGGTGATGATGCGGGATACGTTCTTTTCAACGCTGACCATTCCCTGGCAGATGTAACCATCCTGCGACGACACGATCACTTCGGTCATGCCCACCTGAATGTCAGCCGGCAGGTAGAACCTGATGGTCCACGGCGAAACGTAAACCACAGGCACCGCAACGCCGCCGACAGTCACGCTCAAACCGCCAACCTCATACTGAAGCGTTCCGTTTGGCGCGATCGGCCCAAACATCGTTTGCGTCGACATCGGTTGCTGATTACCGGCGCCGATGATCGAGCTGAGACTGCCCGGCGCCAATGTAAACAACGAAGCTGGGCCATAACCCGCCTTCGCCTGTCCGATCACGACATCCATACGCGTCTTCGTTTGGTTGGCTTCGTTGGCAGTTGACGACGAGACGTTGCCAAAGCGCATCAGGTCTTCCGCGATCGCGAGATGCGAAACCACACGCAGCAGATTGTTCTTGATGTTCGGGCTGTTAGCCGCTCGCATCGCCAGGCCATTCGCGGCTTTGCTGAACAGCGCGGCCGCTTTGATCTGCACGTCGATGGCATTGGCGTTACCGCCAAACGAACTGCTCTCCGCTTTGAACTCTGTGTACGCCTGTTCGATTTCGGTTGTCAGCGCTGCAAGACTCGAAGCCAGCAAGGCGTTCTCGTTGTAGGTCGTGTCGGCCGCGCCGGCGTACTCCAGCTGGGTTTGATTGATCAGTGAGCCGGCTTTTCCTTTCGCTCTGTTGACGCTGTTGGGCGAATTGGTAATCGTGACTGAGACTGTCTGCGAGCTTCCGACGTTGTTCTGGTTGTCCGTCGCGCGGGCAACGAGGTTGTAATTTCCCTTCGTCGGACTGGTCCACACGGCAGTGTACGGAGCAGTCGTGTCAGTGCCGATCAATGTGGTGCCACGATAGAACTCGACTTTAGTGACAGAGCCGTCGGCATCCGTTGCAGTGGCGGCAAGATCGATGTTCGTGCCGGCAATGAAGGTTGAGCCGGTCGTAGGTATCGTCAGGGTTACCTGTGGGAGCACCGCCGGTGTTGGCGTTGGGGTCGGGCTCGGTGTTGGCGTTGGCGTAGGAGTTGGAGTTGGAGTTGGCGTTGGCGTCGGTGTCGGTGTCGGTGTCGGTGTCGGCGTAGGAGTCGGTGTCGGTGTCGGCGTAGGAGTTGGAGTTGGAGTTGGCGTTGGTGTTGGTGTTGGCGTCGGCGCAGTGCCATTCTGCGCGGCGTTCAATTGCGCAAAATCCACGCCGATGTCTTTTCCATCCGTGCCGGCAGTCCGATACGGGCTGGACGCTGAAAGCCTGTAGTCGCCACCCGCAAAATCAACAAAACCCACATCCGAGACCTGGATCGGGTAGAAGTTGCCCGCCGGGTTCTCACTCGCCGCGGCAGCCACCATCACGTTCCTCTTGAAAACGTATGCAGGCGTCCAGTTAGCCAGCGCCGGAGTACCGAGAAAACCGCCTTCGCCGTAAATGCCGTACGGATTCTCAATCGTCAGGTTGTTCGTCGCGACGAAGCCGAGTGCCTGCTGGCCGTAAAGCGTGTAGGTGTTGTTTCTCTGAAAACTGGTGTTGTGATCGAGCGTGACGTTGTAGTAGCCATTCATGATCAGGAATGGACCACGAATGTCGATGAACAGATTGTTCGCGATCATCAGGCCGCTGGAACGTGCCGACGGTTTTTCATTGTCGGTGCCCAGCAGGTTCAACGCGCCTTCCGCGCCCTTCACCGTGTTGTTCGTAAACGTCACGTTCTCGATGATTGAATACGGCGCCGAGCCTTCCTGGTTACGCACCGTGAACAGGATCGGAATGCCGGTCTGTCCGTCGGTCCAGCAGTTCTCGAACACGTTGCCGTCGATCAACACGTTCTTCGCGTTCTTCAACTCCAGCGAGTTCTTGACGGTCCAGTGTCTGCCCGCGTAGGTGGAATGACCAACCTTCCACGTCAACGGCTTGAACACGTAATTGCGACGGATTTCGATATTGGCCGGGATCATCTCCGGGCTGGCCGGATCAGCGCCGCCAAACAGGATGTTCTCGCCGGCGCCTTCGAGGTAGTTGTTGATGATGCGAAATGGTCCGGGACCATTCCAGCCGGCGATGGCTTGCGTGTCGTAGCCGACGCCGTGAATTTCGGAAATGTAAGAGTTGCTGACCGTGGTATGTGCGCTGTTGAGACTGACGCCGCGTTGCACGTCCTGCGTGGGCCAGCCGTGAATGTAACAACGATCGATGACGAGATGATGCGGCACTGACTCGAGCGTCGTCTGACCAAAGCGCCCGTCGCCGAGCCGAATCAGGTCGTAAACAACGACACTCGCCGTGGCGGTCGTGAACTCGATGCCGACAAAGCGATAGTGATGTGCGCCGGGAACCGTTTTGAGAACCGGTTCGGCCGGAATTGATGACTGAAACTTCGCAAACAGCGCGGCCTGCGCGGGACTAACACGAACATCTTCCGGCAACTCACTCGCACGCGAACTCTGAATCACGATCTCGCCGGAGCCGACCTTCAGCGGCAACGTCAAGCTAACGTTGTAAACAGCCCCGGCCTGCACGATGATCGTGTCGCCATACTGGGCTGCATTGATCGCCGACTGAAGATTCCCGGTGGGTCCAACGGTGATCGTCGCACCGTTTGCACTAACCCCCGTAACCGCTAAAAAAACCGCAACTAAGATCCACTTATAAATAACGAGTTTTGAAAATTGTCCTGCCTTGCCGCCTCTGGTCATATGACCCCTCACTTCTGAAATGTGTCCCTTAAAATCGACGGTCGCACACACGACGACCGCTGTCGGGTGAAGTCGAACTGAATTTTTCCGGGGCTACTTCTGCGGCTGGTCTAAAGGTATTTCTGGAGACAGAAATACCCTGCGATAGAAGGCGTGTCTGATTGAAGTAAAGAGAAGGAAGTTTTCGGAATGAATTCTACGGATGCACCGAAAAAGGAGCCGTAGAACAAAGATCTGCGTATCCGCCAAATGGGGATCTCGCACATCCCGATTAGCCTTCGGCAGCTTGACTATCTCGCGGCCAATGGCCGGCGGCGAGACTCACAGCTTTGCGTCCCTGCTTCGCAACAGGTTTGCCTTTATCGTTGCAATCGTAGTCTGAAAAGAGCGAGGTCTTTGCTAACCAACCGGAACCTATTAGGCCCGTTTCAATCTGTTTTGTCAAGATTAAATTTTGTTTGCGAATATGTGTTCTGAAGTGCCCCAAACTCTGAAGGGTTTACCGGCGGCGATGGACTAAACAGTCGATAATCGTGAGGTCTTCGCACATGTTCAGCGTGTGTGTGCCGCGCAGATCCCGGCGCCATTGCGGCAAAATCTTCGAGACTTCCTGCTCGACAAACTCGTCCGGGCTCAGGCGCACGATACGGTTGATCGTCATGCCGTAACCATAGCGCTGCGACGAGTTTTGGGCGGGGCGGTAAAGCTCGCCGTTCCAGTAAAAGGGCCGTCCGGCGGGACGTGAATTTCTCACGTCTGACTTGACGGGATTTTGTTTGTGCGGCTTCCAGGGACCGAGCGGCGTGGAGCTGTAGTAGAGGTGAAGTTCGTCAGACGAATCAGTGTCGGCAATGGCGACAAACATCCACCAGAGACCGTCGACTTCGAACAACGTCGCGTCG
>DASUPR010000477.1:0-10550 GCA_036281015.1 Pyrinomonadaceae bacterium | reverse complement strand
CGAAACACGCGGATCGAGACGCAAACCGTAATTCGCGCCATTGACGCGCAAGCGCAGCGCGACTTTTTCCGCGGTTGTTTGCGGGACTAAAGCCAATGCGTTGGTGACTCCGCTGCCGCTGCCGTCAGTCAACAGATGTTGGCCGAGAAGTAGTCCTCCGCCGGCCAGCGCCGTTTGCTTCAGAAAGTCACGCCGCCTCACGTCTTCCATATTTTCTCTCCCTTTTGAACGGGTTGTTGGCGGTCAAAGTTAAGACAGTCGCGGGACGGCTTCTTTTCTCTATTTGCGCAATTCGTCGGTAACTTGCGATTAGACGCATCGCCCAAAATTCAGAGAACCATTACAATGCGCGCACGGAGGCAAGATGGAGCAGGCGAAACCAATTCGCATTCTGAGCGTTGAAGACCATCCCGTGTTTCGCGAGGGTCTGAACACGATCATTGCCTCGCAGCCTGACATGCAGCTCGTTGCGCAAGCCGCAAATGCGACTGAAGCGTTCAACGAGTTTCGACGTCATCAACCCGACATCACGTTGATGGATCTACGTCTGCAGGGCACGGACGGCGTCGACACACTGCTCGCAATTCGCGGTGAGTTTCCGCTCGCGCGGATCATCATCCTGACCAGTTCGGACGGCGATGCAGAGATTCAGCGTGCGTTGCGTGCGGGAGCCGCGGCTTACCTGTTGAAGAGCATGCCGAAAGACGAACTGCTCTCAGTCATTCGTTCTGTACACAAGGGCGAACGCCACATTCCGCCGGAAGTCGCCGCGCGCCTCGCGGAACATTTAGGAGACGACGATCTCACCACTCGCGAGCTCGAAGTGCTGCAACTCATTCGCGACGGCTATCGCAACAAGCAGATCGCCGATCAACTCGCCATCGCCGAAGCCACCGTCAATTTCCACATCAAAAACCTGGTGGAAAAACTCGGCGCCAACGACCGCACGCATGCAGTAACCATTGCATTCCGGCGTGGCTTACTTCAGGTCTAATTCAGACCAGCCAAACAGATAACTCAAATTGGGAAACGCGATCCTAGAGAAAAGTGTAGGGTGAATTCTATGCTTTCGAGGGTTCTGCAAAATCACGTGTCTGGCTACCCTGTCGCTACCGTTGCCAAAAAAGTTTACTAACAAAAAGGGGTAGTCAATGTTACAAACCGTCAGCACTCCCAGTTTCCCGAGTTGGCCGGCCTGGCAATCTTCAAAACCACTTTCTGTTTCGCACTCCGAGGCTGTTGTCGCCTCGAGCGACGATCTCTCCTGGCAGAACGTCCGCGTTCTGCATTTGCAGCGCAGCTTCAGCGAACTGCGCGTGCCGGCGACCGACAGACATTGCATCGTGCTGAACCTGGGCACGCCTGTCACGATCAACGCGCAGATAACGAAGCCACCTTTTAAAGGTGAGCTACGGACGAATGATGTAGCAATCATGCCGGTTGGTACGTCGTGGACCTTTCAATCGTGCAATCCGCGCATCGACGTTGTGCTTCTTTTCCTTCGTCCCCTCTTCGTGCGAAGCGCCGTAAAGGATTTTGATTCGTCGTTCAGGGATTTGGAGCTGACGCCGCAGATCGGTTTTCAGAGTCAACACATTCATCACATCGCGCTGTCGTTACTGAGCGAACTCAGAGATGCAAACGTGATGAGCGGGCTTTACGCGGACTCGCTCGCCGTTGGGCTCGCGATGCAAGTCGCACGGCATTACAGCTATCTGAAAGATCTGCACGTGGGCCAGGGCGGCATGGCGCCGCATCGTTTGCGCAAGGCAATGGGTCTCATTGAGGAGCATCTGTTGACGGAGCAAGAGGGACGGGTGGAACTGCGACACGTCGCGAAGGAAGTGGGAATGAGCTACTTCCATTTCTCGCGGGCGTTCAAGCAGTCGATGGGCATGACGCCGACGAACTACATCGCAGAGCGAAAGATCGAGCGCGCGAAGAAGTTGATGCAGGAAACTGACTCGCCGATTTCGGAGATTGCTTTGCGCTCCGGGTTTTCGAGCCAGAGTCACTTCACGACCTGCTTTCGAAGGTTTGCAGGAGTGACGCCGCGAACCTTTCGTAGACAGATTTAGGAGTAAACGGTCCAAGCGCCTTCGCTAAATCCGCGCCAGTTCGTTAGGATGGCGCCAAGTGAAGGAACAGATTCATCAAGCCCGTTGGATAGCCGTCCTGGCGGCGACTGCGCTCGCACTTTATTTGTGCTGGTTGATGTTGCGGCCGTTCGCGAGTGTTCTGGCGTGGGCGATCGTTTTGGTGATCGTCTTTTATCCCGTTCACCAACGGCTGAAGGTTCAATTCAAACGCCCGGGTTTACCGGCGTTGCTCTCGTGTGTGCTGGTGGTGCTGCTCGCGGTTATACCGTTGACGGTGCTCACGGTTGCGGTTGCCGAACAGCTGACGGCCGCGATTCCAAACCTGCCCTCACAAATCTCCACCGTGATGAATCCGCAAACGTCCGTGCTCGGCAGAGTGGCTGAATGGATTCAGGGACGATTCGGTGTCGACACGGCGCGGTCGCAGCAGTTCATGGCCGATCAACTCCAGCGTGCCGGCCAATTCCTGGTCGGCCTGTCTTTCAACCTCGCAGGCAACATCGCGACTGGAATCGTGAAGTCGTTCTTTGTCGTCTTTACGATGTATTACCTCTTCCGCGACGGCGACCGCATCGTCAGCAAACTGCCCGCGGCGTTGCCCCTTGAACGGCGCCAGAGCGAAGTGATCATCAACCGAACGCGCGAGGTCGTCAGCGCGAGCGTTTACGGCATCGTCGTGATTGCTTCACTCCAGGGACTGCTCGGCGGCATCGCGTTTTGGATCCTCGGCATTCCTTCGCCGCTGCTGTGGGCGGTGCTCATGGGTTTCGTTTGCATGATCCCGGTGCTCGGGTCGTTTCTGGTTTGGCTGCCGTTGGCGATCTACCTCGGCCTAACCGGTCATTGGACGAAGGCGATCCTGCTGATCGTGTGGGGCGCGCTTGTGATCAGCACGATCGACAACCTCCTCCGGCCGAAATGGATGAAGAACCAAACGCGCCTGCACGAGCTACTCGTTTTCTTCTCCGTGCTCGGCGGCATCAGTGTTTTCGGCCTGTTGGGAATCGTGCTGGGCCCGGTAATCCTGGCCATCACGATGGGACTCTTGCACACGTTCCGCGTGCATCACCCCGTTGACGAGGCAGTTGACGAGGTTTGATAAAATTAAAGCGCAGAGAACCAACAAGAGGTAGAACATGCGGGAAGCAATTGAGTTTTTAAGTGACGAACAATTTGGAACAGAACCACTAACAAACAACGATCGAGCGGCGAACACGACAAATGATGACGAGTTGCTCGACGCCTATTCAAGAGCGGTAATTTCGGCGGCGGAAAAAGTGAGCCCGTCCGTCGTTTATATCGAAGTACAACAACCGATCAACAATCGCAGAGGAAACCCACGCATGCCGCGCGAGGCGCGTGGCAGCGGCTCCGGTTTTATCTTCACGCCCGACGGCTTCATTCTCACCAACAGCCACGTCGTCCACGGCGCGACCAAAATCGAAGTCACGATCAGTGACGGCAGCAAGTATCAGGCGGCCCTGATCGGCGACGACCCGGACACGGATCTCGCCGTGATCAGGATCAACGCGCCAAACCTCGTGCCGGCTCATCTCGGTGAGTCGCAACAGGTGCGCGTCGGACAACTGGTGTTGGCGATCGGCAATCCTTACGGGTTTCAGTACAGCGTGACCGCGGGCGTGGTAAGCGCGCTCGGCCGTTCGCTACGTGCGGGCTCGGGACGTTTGATGGACGCGGTGATTCAAACAGACGCGGCGCTGAATCCGGGAAACTCCGGTGGACCACTCGTCAACTCGCGCGGTGAGGTGATCGGCGTGAATACGGCGATGATCCTGCCCGCGCAGGGCATCTGTTTCGCGACGTCGATCGACACGGCGAAGTTTGTGGCGAGCCGTTTGATTCGTGACGGCAAAGTGAGCCGCAGTTATGTCGGGCTCGCGGGACAGAACGTTCCGCTGCCACGGCGAATCGTTCGCTTCTACAATCTTGCGGTTGAGAGCGGAATTTTGGTGGTCTCGTTTGAAGAGAACAGTCCGGCAAGAAAAGCGGGACTGCGCGAAGGCGATATCATCATTGGTTTTGACGAACGCGCTATCGCGGGCATCGACGATCTGCACAAGCTGCTGACCGAGGAACGCATCGGTCACAAGTCGAAGCTCGTGATCATTCGCGGCACGCAGAAGTTGGACCTCGAAGTGGTTCCCGAGGAATCCATACGCCGCGCGCGCGAGTGACTAAAATTTAACTAAAGGATCGTTTCGTTGACACATAGTCTTGTAACTCTCCTCCGCGAATAAAAACGTGGAGGAGAGGAACAACTATGCGTTGGCGAGGAGAACGGCAGAGCACTAACATCGAGGACCGGCGTGGTCTAACCGGCGGGAGGGTCGCTGTCGGCGGTGGACTCGGCACGTTGTTGGTGATCATTATCGCGTTGCTGTTCGGCGCCGATCCGCGGCAGTTGCTGGAACAGGTTCCGACGGATCAACCGTCCCAGGTTCAAACCTCACGTCGACAAAATCCCGAAGAGGAAGAGCTGAAACAGTTCGTTGCCGTTGTGCTGGGGAAGTCGGAAGACGTTTGGACCGAGATCTTTCGTCAGAACGGGCGGCAGTATCGTGAGCCGACGCTCGTGCTGTTTACGGACCAGGTTCAATCTGCGTGCGGCTACATGGGCGCGGCGGTTGGACCATTCTACTGTCCGGCTGACGAGAAGGTTTACATCGACCTTTCGTTTTATGAAGAGCTGCGTCAGCGTTTCAACGCGCCCGGCGATTTCGCGCAGGCTTATGTGGTCGCGCATGAAGTGGGCCATCACGTTCAGAACCTGCTCGGGATTTCGGATCGCGTGAGTGCGCTGCAGCAGCGATCGAGTGAACGTGAAGCGAATGCGCTTTCGGTGCGGTTAGAGCTGCAGGCCGACTTTTTCGCGGGGATGTTCGCGCGCTACGTGCAGAACCAGGGACTGCTCGAGGCTGGTGATATTGAGGAAGCTTTAGGGGCGGCGAGTGCGGTTGGAGATGATCGTCTTCAGAGACAAGCCACCGGCCGCGTGATGCCTGACTCGTTTACACACGGCACCTCCGAACAACGCCTCCGCTGGTTCCGCCGCGGCTACGAAACCGGCGACATGCGCCAGGGCGACACCTTCAGCACGCCGAGTTTGTAGCTCTTCAGCGCCTGAGTTTGTAGTTCTTCAGCGGCTTCGCCGCCTCAGTGTTGCATTGCACATGCACCGACTTCGCACTTTCCTGGACGTCGACTCGACTTTTCCTTCGCGGCTTCGCCGCAACAACAGACTCCACCAACGCTTTGCCTCAACAGTCCTTCTCATTCACACCGAGCTTCAGCCAAGTGGGCAAACACTCACGTTGTTAAGAAGCCGATTCCACGGTTTTCCACTGAACGTAACTCCAGCCGTCCACCAACAACAATGAAACAAACCGCTCACGGCTGGAGTATAGAGCCTCATGATTTCCACCCAGAGCGGGGAGGCTCCCCAGAGACTGCTACGAGTGTGGCCCGGCATCGTTCTCGTCGTGCTGCAATGGACGGCCCGGTTCGGAATCAAAGCTGTCATCCCAGGTATCGAAGGCTTCAGCCTGAGCATGATGGTGTCCTTCGCCTTCACGATCCTCCTGATCGTGTGGTGGGTTTTCTTCAGCCGCGCCAAGTGGCGTGAGCGTCTGGGCGGACTCGCATTCATCGCCCTCGCACTCGGCGTGACGTGGTTACTCCGTCACGACTCGATGTGGGTCGCGTGGCTCGTCGCGTACGCCGTTCCCTTTCTCTCACTCGCATTCGTGTTATGGGCCGTGCTCACGCGACGACTTCCCGACAGACTCCGTCACGCAACGATGGCCGCCACAATCTTGATCGCGTGCGGCGCCTGGCTGCTGTTGCGACAGGACGGCATCAACGGCGATCACAAGGCGACGTTCGGTTGGCGTTGGAGTGCGAGTGCTGAAGAACGACTCCTGGCCCAAACACAAGCCGATCAAACGAACACGCCTTCAACAGAACCAACAGCCGTCGCACCATCGCCATTTCCATCTGCGTCCGCATCGCCAACCGCTTCCGCAGCTCCATCGGCAAACCCCGCAGTCGCTACGCAAAGACCTGCTGACTGGCCCGGCTTCCGTGGCGCCGGACGCGATGGCATCGTTCGACGCGTCCGCGTTAACACTGACTGGTCCACGTCACCGCCGGTTCAACTCTGGCGCCGTCCGGTTGGACCAGGCTGGTCTTCATTCGCAGTCGACGGCGATCTCTTCTACACACAGGAACAACGCGGCGACAACGAAGTCGTCGCCTGTTACAAAATGAGCACGGGGCAACCGGTCTGGTCACATCGCGACAGCGCACGTTTCTTCGAGTCGAACGCCGGCGCCGGTCCGCGTGCAACACCAACACTCGAGAACGGCCGCGTCTACACTTTCGGCGCGACCGGCATTCTCAACGCACTCGACGCCAAAACCGGCGCGGTCGTGTGGTCGCGCAACGTCGCATCTGAAACCAACACGAAAGTTCCCTTCTGGGGTTTCTCCGGCTCACCGCTCGTAATGGACGGTCTCGTGATCGTCGCAGCCTCCGGACAACTCGCCGCGTACGACGCGGCAACAGGCAATCGCCGCTGGCTTGGACCAAACGCCGGCGGCAGCTACAGTTCACCGCACGCAGTCGCGATCGATGGCGTAACACAGGTGCTGCTCATGAGCGGCGCGGGCATCACCAGCATCTCACCAACTGACGGCAAACAACTCTGGCAACACGCGTGGTCAGGCAACAGCATCGTTCAACCAGCATTGAGTCAAGACGGGGATCTCCTGATCACGAGCCAGGAAGGCGGCGCGCGCCGTCTCGCGCTTACACACGACACGAATGGCTGGACAGCCACTGAACGCTGGACGTCAAACGCACTCAAGCCCTACTTCAACGACTTCGTCATTCACAACGGTCACGCGTTCGGCTTCGACGGCCGCATCCTCTCGTGCATCGATCTAAAGGACGGCCAGCGCAAGTGGAAAGGCGGACGTTACGGCAACGGACAACTTGTCCTACTCGCAGATCAGGATCTCTTGTTGGTGCTTTCAGAAGAAGGCGAGATGGTCTTAGTGCGCGCAACACCCGATCAGTTCACCGAGATCGCCAAACTACCCGCAATCCAGGGCAAGACATGGAACCACCCGGTGCTCGTTCGCGACGTCCTTCTGGTGCGCAACAGCGAGGAGATGGCCGCCTTCCGCCTCCCCCTTGCACAAAACTGAATTTTGCATTTTTAGCCAACGAAATTTAATTGACATCCTCACGCTCGCGGTGTATACGCTTGCGACGCTATCCCAACATTCAAGTCAGCCCACCTCATCCGCAGTGAACATAGGAGTGGGGAAGGTCAAGGAGGTTTCCATAATGAAGCGAAGCGTAACGATTCATGCAGTGGTTTGGCTGGCGCTCGCGGCCATGGCCACCATGAGTCTCACCACAAACGCCGCCGTTCAAGGCGATAAAAAGATCCGGTTGCTGGACGATTGTGAGCCCGTCAGCTTCAACGCCGTGCTCGGCGAAGGCACCTGCATCGGTAACGGCCACACTACGTTTGACGAGTTCATCGCGGAACTCGTAGCAACCCAGGACGTACACACGTGGCGCAATCAACCCAGCAATATGCTGCTCAACGTCGGCCGCCCGACGCTCATCGAGAATGTCGGCGGTGAGGCACACACTTTTACTCCCGTAGCCGAGTTCGGCGGCGGCTTTATTCCCGATCTCAATGGAATTTCCGGTAACCCGGTTCCGGCGCCTGAGTGCCTGAACATCCCCGCACTCGTCTTTATTCCTGCGGGTGGCACTGAAGAAGGACCAACAGCCGGAAGTTCAGAACTCCCGGTCGGATCGCACAAGTTCCAGTGCTGCATCCATCCGTGGATGCGCACCGTGATCGAGGTTCAGGCGCCCGCCGGTAAGTCGGCGCCCGCGAGCCCGGCCAAAGGCGGCGCGCATCATCACTGATTCGCGCTTCTAACAAGTCAATCAACAGAAGAGGCGGGCGCACTGACGCTCGCCTCGTTGCTTTAAAGTACTACAGGCTTGCGCCGACTCGAACGCATTGTCTGCAATTGGTTGCGAAATGGATTAAACTTCCAGCCAAGGTCAACAAGGGAGAAAGACATGAAAGTGAACTGGATGAAAGACGCCGACGCTGCGCTCGCCGAAGCGAAGACCAATAAGCGTCCGGTATTGATCGACTTCAGCGCCGCGCCCGGCTGAGGCGCATGCGTTCGGCTGGAAGCCGAATCATACAGCGACGAAGAAACCTCCACCTTCATCAACGAAAACTTCGTACCTCTCGCAGCACACATCAAAGAGCGTCCCGCTTACTTCCATCGCTTCGATGCACTTTGGACACCGAGTGTGCTCCTCCTCGATCCAAACGGCGAAGAACGTTACCGTCTCGAAGGTTATCTGCCGCGCGATGAATTTCGTGCGCAGTTGGAGCTCGGGCTGGCACGCATCGCTTTCACGAGTAAGAACTGGGCTGAAGCGGAACGCCGATACGCCGAAGTTCTCGATCGTTATCCAAACAGCCAGGCTGCGCCCGACGCGCTTTATTGGAAAGGCGTGAGCCGCTACAAGGCGACGAACGATCACAATGTTCTCGGCGAGCTCCCCGAACAGTTTCGGCAGAAATACCCGAACAGTATTTGGGCGTTGAAGACTGCCGCGTGGGAACATGATTAAACCAATGCCTGCGCTCTTCTTCGGGCACGGCAACCCGATGAACGCGCTACAACGTAACGATTGGACCGAAGCCTGGAACGCGATCGGCGCCTCGCTGCCACGTCCACGCACCATAGTTTGCATATCGGCGCACTGGTACTTGCCGGCCACGCTCGTGACAGCGATGACGGCGCCGCGAACGATTCACGACTTCGGCGGCTTTCCGCGCGAGTTGTACCAGGTTCAATATCCCGCGCCTGGTTCTCCTGAACTCGCGGGCCGCGTGCAGGAACTACTAAAGCCGCTGGCGGTTGAGTTGGACCACTCGTGGGGACTCGATCACGGAACGTGGTCGGTGCTTCATCACGTCTATCCAGCGGCTGACATTCCCGTGGTTCAGTTGAGTATCGACGAATCGCAGCCCGCCGCTTTTCACTTTGAACTCGGCGAGCGATTAGGTCCTTTGCGTGACGAAGGCGTTCTGATCGTGGGCAGCGGCAACCTGGTCCATAACCTGCACACGTATGCGTGGGGCAGACACATACCCGAGCCGTTTGATTGGGCGTTGCGATTTGAGATCGTGGCGAAACAGTTGTTGCAGGATGGCGAGTTTGAGCCGCTGGTGAATTTCGAGACTCTCGGGCCGGATGCGTTGCTCGCGATCCCAACACCGGACCACTACCTGCCGTTGCTCTACGTGCTTGGCGCCCGTCGACAGAACGAGGCAATCACTTTTCCGGTGCAGGGCTTTGACGGCGGTTCGATCTCGATGCTGGCAGTTCAGTTGGGATAGTTATTGAAGGACGCCGTCGTACATCACGCCGATGTCGGTCGTTAAGATGAGACGTCTGTCTTTGATCCACACTTTCTCGACCCACGAGGCAGCGCCTCCGGTCTGCATGTAGAACACCAGCCTGCCGGTCGTGCGATCGAAGATGCCGACGTCGCGATGGTTTCCCGCGGTGACCAGCCAACGGTCATCATTCGCCAGCGTCATGAAATCCACTCGCGAGTGCCTCTCGCGAATTTCGCTGAGAACGCTGGCGGTAGCTTTACCGGTGCTGATGTCCCAGTGCGTCAGCGCTCCTTCGTGTTCGATGGTATAGACGTTCAGGCCGTCGTCGGTGACGACGAGTGGTCCAACATCGCTGCGCTGAATTGCGATGGTCTTGTTCGTGTCGGTTTGTAGATCAAAGACCGTCAGCTTCTGCGTCTCATCGACAACCGCCAGCCAGCGTTTATTCGGAGAGATGCCGGTAGCTTCGATCATTCCGTCTACAAGTAACTCGCGCCCGTTCTCGCTTCCGTCGAGGCTCGCGAATTTTATGCGGCTGCCTTCCGGGTAAACGACAAGATTGCCCACCAGCTCGGTGTGTGCTCTCCACCAAAACAGATCGAACAGTTTCTTTTGCTGACCAGTTTCCAGATCCACGAGAACTATTTCGCTTGGACCAGGACCCTCTTCAGGGGTTGGTATCTTGCCGACCTTTACGACCGCGCGACGTGAGCTGGGTACCAGTTGAACTTCGCTCACATATTGGCCCGGTTTCGCTACTTTGACTTCTTTGAGCATTGAAAGATCGGTGAGACTCCATAAGCGAACGTAACCGTCGGCGCCGCCCGTGAGAAGTTCTCCCGTTTGCCCGTCTTGAACAACAACGGAAAGCCCGTAAGCTCCTGACGGTCCGCCAATCAAGGTTTTGAACTTGCTCGTAGAAAGATCGAATTCCAGTAAGCCCGGTCCTTTGCTGTAACTGGCCCACACTTTCGAAC
>DASUPR010000476.1:0-22808 GCA_036281015.1 Pyrinomonadaceae bacterium | reverse complement strand
TGCTCCTGACAGACAGCCAATAACTTCACGCTGTTTGACGAGTGACGCCCGCCGATCACGTAGAACGCATCAACTTGTCCAGCCAACGCGCGCGCCGCGTCCTGACGATCGCGAGTGGCGGAGCAGATCGTGTTGACCACTTGCGGCTCGGTGTCGGCTTTTTCCCGGACGGCTTCCGCGACCTCCAAAAAAGTTTGAAGTTTAATGGTTGTTTGTGAAACGACGAGCGGTGAACGAAGCGCCGGCAACGATGCGACTTCCGCCGCGTCGCGCACGACGTAAGTGTTGTCCGGAGCATAACCAACCACGCCGATCATTTCCGGATGATCGGGATTTCCCGCTACGACGACGTCACGTCCCTGCCGCGCGGCGCGTTCCGCCAGATGCTGCACGCGAGTGACGAACGGGCAAGTCGCGTCGATCACCTTCGCCGCGCGCTGTTCGAGTTCGCGCTGCACCTGCGGCGTCACGCCATGCGCACGAATGACGGCAATCGTGTCCGCGTCTGCTTCGTCAGGCGAATCGATTGTCGAAACACCCTGTGCGCCGAGGCGCTCCATCTCCTGCGCGTTGTGGATCAGTGGACCAAGCGAGCGAATCGGCCGCGCGCCTTCTTCCACCACTTCTTCCACCATCTCAACCGCGCGTTCGACGCCGAAACAAAATCCGTATTCGTCTGCGAGCAAGACTTCCATAAGTGATCTTTTCGACTCTCCGAATTAGACGCCGCCTGCCTGAGGTTCGTCAGCGCGTCTGCACTTTTCCCGCCATTCGTCTCTCAGCCGGTCGCCGCCGGCGACGCGGTCGTCGATCCACTCGATCTCCCAATCGACTGCGCTACGCACGGTCGAGAGCACCGCTTTCTTCACATCGCCGAGCGCGTGCGCCAGGTCTCGAGGGAGAATCGCGTAGGAAAAGTCGCCAATCTGGCGCAAACCGTCGCAAACCGCGTTCGCTACTTCATTCACACAATTTCGGGCTTCCTGCATAAATCTGAGCCTCCGGGAAGGATTCTAGCACCATCTGCTTTACGGTCGCACGGAGGCTTAAGTTCAGCCACAGATGAACACGGACTCACGCGGACGATGCGGGTAAGCCTTTGCGGGCGATCTTTTCCATCTCGTTGCAGAAGCGGTCGAGCTCGCCGAGAGTGGTGTAGACGTTGGGTGTGATGCGGATGCCTTTGAACTCTTCGTGAACGATCGGCGTGGTGAAGATGCGGTGCTTGTTGAAAAGGTAACTGCCGATCGCCGTCGGATCGACGCCCACGATCTCGACATTCGCAATCGCACACGATTGCGCCGGATCGAACGACGTGTTGAAACGAACCTTCGGCACGTCTTTCAAACGGTTCATCCAGTAGCGCGAGAGATAGCGCAACCGCGCTTCCTTTCGTTTGCCGCCGATGCCGTTGTGAAACAGCATCGCTTCGCCAATCGCGAGACGCGGCGCGGCGGAGTGTGTGCCAACTTCTTCAAACTTGCGAATGTCGTTTGACTGTTTCGACTCCGCCGCCATCAAAGGCCACAACTTTTCGATTTTGTCGCGCTTGACGTAAAGCAGCCCGCTGCCTTTCGGCGCGTAGAGCCACTTGTGCAGACTGGTGCCGAAGTAATCGCAGCCGAGATCTTTCTGTTTGAAGTCAAACTGGGCGAACGAATGCGCGCCGTCGACGATGGTCTCGATTCCTTTTGCGCGCGCCATCTCGCAGACGGCTTTCACGGGCGTGATCTGGCCCGTGATGTTTACCTGATGAGACATCAGGATCAGCTTGGTCCGGTTCGTGATGCCTCTTTCGAAAGCGGCGGTGATCTCGTTGAGGTTTTTTGGTGGGATCGGGATCTTCACCATTTTGAGCACGAGACCTTCGCGGCGTTCGCGCTGGCGCAGAGTGGTCAACATGCGCGGATAGTCCTGCGTGGTCGTCAGGATCTCGTCGCCGGGTTTGAAGTCCATGCCCATGAGACAGATTTCGAGCGACTCGGACGCGTTGCGCGTGATCGCGATCTCTTCGCGATCGCAACCAAACATCTCCGCGAGGCCGGTGCGAATCGTTTCCGACTGCGGCTCCAGGATTTGCCACATCGTGTAGGCAGTCGCGTCTTCCTGTTGCCAGATGTAACGAACGAGTGCTTCCGTGACGATGCGCGGGCTCGGCGAGACACCGCCGTTGTTGAGATTAACGATGCCGCGCGTGACGGTGAAGGAGTTTTGAATGACAGACCAGTAGTCTTCGTCCATCGCAGCCTGTTCGGGCGTGAGGTGCGCGACGTTTCGCGTGGCCGCTTCGACTTCTTCTACAAGCTTACCAATGGCCGGCACCGACATCGCCGCTAGTCCCAACGAAATAAAATTTCGTCTTTTCATCGGTTTAAGATCCCTCGTACGCGACCTCGCCATTGATAACCGTCATCACACAGCGCGTCTTCAATATCTCCGCCTCTGGAACCTTCATGATGTCCGCCGACAAAATCGTTAAGTCTGCCAGCTTCCCGACTTCAATCGACCCCCGCAGCTTGTCTTCAAACGCTGCATACGCGGGCCACAACGTAAACATCTTCAACGCCTGCGCGCGTGTGACTGCTTCTTCCGGATGCCAACCTTCACCCGAAAACCCCTTCTGGTCCTTGCGGGCCACCGCTGCATAAAACTCAATCATCGGCTCGCCGCGTTCCACCGGCGCATCAGAACCACCCGGCACCACCACGCCCGACTTGATAAAACTCTCCCACGCATACGAACCAGCCAACCGAGAAATTCCCACCCGGCTCGGCGCAAAGAACAGGTCGCCAATCGCGTGCGACGGCTGCATCGACGGAATGATTCCCAACTTCGCAAAACGCGGAATGTCTTTCGGGTTCACGATCTGCGCGTGCTCAACGCGCCAGCGCGGATCCCCGACTTTTCTTTGCGCCGGAGGCACGGCCTTCAGTGCCGCTTCATACTCGTCGAGAATGAACGTATTCGCGCGATCGCCGATTGCGTGCGTCTCAACCTGAATTCCTTTGCGCAACGCATCGACCAGCATTGGCCGCAACTCTTCCGCTTTCACTGTCAGAAATCCGGAAGTGTCAGGCGCATCTGAATACGCCGCGTGCAACGCCGCGCCACGCGAACCGAGCGCGCCGTCAGACACGACTTTGATCGTGCGGAAAGTGAAACGATTACCAAACGCCCCGATCGTTGCGCCTTCGTTGAGCAAGCGCGTCGCACTCGCGCCTGGACCATGCACGGCTTTGTAGATGCGCAGCTTGATCGCGCCCTCAGCGTAAAGCTTCTTGAAGATCTCGACGTCGTTGTAACTGCCGCCCGCGTCCTGAATCTGCGTCCAGCCAAGCTCGATGTTTCGTTTGACGCCGAGCACGACTGCGCGCTCTGCGTCCTCGCGCGAAGTCGGCGGCACTTTGCTCCGCACCAATCCCTGCGCCGAATCGAGCAACATACCGTTAGGTTCGCCCGACTGTTTGTCTTTTGAGATCTCGCCGCCGAACGGGTTTGGAGTGTTCTTATCGACGCCGGCGAGTTTCAGTGCCGCACTGTTTGCGACTGCGCCGTGTCCATCGGCACGCCCGAGAAAAACCGGATTGTTCGGCGCGACTTTGTCGAGGTCCCAGCGCGTCGGGAAAACCGGCGGCTGCCAGTGCGTTTCGATCCAGCCGCGGCCGGTGATCCAGTCGCCGGGTTTCGCCTGGTCCACCCGCGCTTTCACCTTTGCGAGAAAATCTTCGAGGCTCGTCGTACCTTCGAGATTCAGCGTCATCTCACGCAGACCGACGCCCGAGAGATGCTGGTGTGAATCAGTGAAGCCGGGCAGCACGGTGTTGCCCTTGAGATCGACCACGCGCGTGTTTGCGCCGACGTATTTTTGCGCGGCGGCATTCGAGCCAACGAAGACGATGCGATCGGCTTTAACGGCGATCGCTTCCGCCTGCGGCGCTTTGTCGTTAGCGGTGTAAACGTTTCCGTTTTTGAAGACGATGTCGGCTGGAGCAACGCTCGATTGAAAGGGCACGAAACTCACGAGCAGCGCGCTCAGTACGATTAACAGGAGCCTCATAGTTACCTCAGCGGAATGTAGAAACTTAGGTTGGCGTGCGCGAAGGTTTATATCACGGGTTTTGCGCGTTGAGAAACTCTGCAAGCTGCGCGCGCGTCGGCAGCGCCGTCCTCGCCCCCAGCGCGCTGCACTTCATCGCGGCGACCGCGTTGCCAAACATCAGGCTCGTTTCCAGATCTGCGCCGGTGAGAAATCCGTAAAGAAATCCGGCGTGAAAAGCGTCGCCCGCGCCGGTCGTGTCGCGGCAGCCGCCGGGCGCGCGATAGCCGGGTGACTCGATAAACTCGCCGTCGCAATAGACCACCGCGCCCGCGGCGCCGATCGTCATGCCGACAATTGCACAACCGAATCTCCGGTGCAGTTCGATCAACGCGGCTCGTTCGTCAGGGATCCCTGTGACGCGCTGCGGAAACTCTTTCGAACCGATCAGGATGTCGATCAACGGCAGCAATTCTGGCAGGCCTTCGTAAACGTTATCGATGTCCGCGGAGACGATCGTGCCTGATGACTTTGCGGCCTTCGCGACGCGGACGCACGCGGGCGGATCGTGCGCGTCGAGATGCAGCACACGTCCAAGCGCACCAAACTCAGCCGGCGCGTCGTCCGCTTTGTAAGCGAGACGTTCGTCACGATCCCACACGATCGTGCGCTCGCCGCTACGCCCGTCGATCGTGATGAACGCTATCTGGTTTTTCGAATCCTTGATCACTTCGGCAAAGTCGCAGTTAACACCTTCGTCGACCAATGATTTCAACCCAAACTGTCCTTCGGAATCGGAACCGAACCGGCCAGCGTACGCCGTTCTTAAACCCAACCGGCGCAGCGCCACCATCGCCGTCGCCGTCTGCCCGCCGGCAGACTGCTTGTGCTCGAGCAGCCGCATTTTCGTGTCGAACGCCGGGTATTCAGGCACCACGATCAGGTGATCGACGGCGTTCAAACCAAAACCAACCGCATCGAACGGTTTATTGTCCGGGGGCTCAATCGGAAACTTCATCTCAGTAAGCTAAAATGGCATCTCAACAACGTGCCGATAGAAGAGAAACTTAAAGAAACACCAACCTCGTCCGGCGTTTATCTGCACAAAGATGCGGCGGGTAAGGTGATCTACGTCGGCAAAGCAAAGAACCTGCGCAGCCGCGTTCGTTCCTACTTTCGGGCGCGCCCGTTCGACCGGAAAACCGACGCCCTCGTCGGGCAAATCTCGGATTTCGAGTTCATCGTAACCGACAACGAAGTCGAGGCGCTGATTCTCGAAGCGACCCTCGTCAAACAATACAAACCGCGCTACAACGTCAAACTCCAGGACGACAAGTCGTACCCGCACCTGAAGCTCACGATCAACGAGCCGTTTCCGAAAGTCGTCATCACGCGCCGCGTGCAAAGGGACGGCGCGCTTTACTTCGGCCCGTTTCTGCCGGCGAGTTTAGCGCGGCGAACCATTGATTTGATCAATCGGACGTTTCAACTACGCACCTGCGACATCGAGATCGACGGCAAGGCGCCGCGGCCGTGTCTCGAGTATCACATCAAACGCTGTCTTGGCCCATGCGTCAAAGGGCTGTGTACGCCGGAACAATATCAGGAAGCCGTGCGCGACGTAAGACTCTTGTTGGAAGGACGCAACAAGGAGCTCGCGGACGCGCTCGAAGCGCGCATGCTCGAAGCTTCGGACGACATGCGTTACGAGCTCGCGGCGAAGTATCGCGACCTGCGCAAGACCGTCATTCGTCTTTCCGAACAACAGAAAATGGCGACTACTTCCGAAAGCGACGTCGACATCTTCGGCTACTACCGCGAAGGACAGCGGCTCGCGTTGCAGTTGTTCACAATGCGCGAAGGCAACATCGTCGGGCGGCGCGAGTTTTTCTGGGAAGACTTGTCGGAAGACGCTTTCGATCCGGCGGAGTTTTTGAGTGAAGTTCTGGCGCAGTACTACGCGTCGGATTACGTGCCGCGCGAGATCTACGTGCCGGTTGATTTCAACGATCGTGAGCTGCTCGAAAAGGCCCTGACCAAACGGCGAGGACGGCGCGTGCGCATCGATGCGCCGCAGCGCGGCGAGAAGCGCGACATGATCGACCTCGTCGAGAAGAATGCGAAGCTCGCATTCGAGCAACGCTTCCGCGTGCTCAAGCCGGACATGAAACGCGTGCTCGAAGAGTTGCAGGAAACTCTCGAACTGCCGCACTTTCCGGCGCGCATCGAGTCGTTTGACATCTCGCACATCCAGGGCGCGGAGAACGTTGCGGGCATGGTCGTCTGCGATAACGGCAAGATGAACCGCGCGGAGTATCGCAAGTTTCGAATCAGAAGTGTGGAAGGCGTGAACGACGTGGCGTCAATGCGTGAAGTCGTGACACGGCGCTACCGGCGTTTGCTCGACGAAGGCAAACCGCTTCCCGATCTGATCATGATCGACGGCGGCAAAGGACAACTCAACGGCGCTGCGGAAGCCATGAGCGAGTTGGGACTCGAAGCGATTCCGATGGTTGGGATCGTGAAGCCGCCGCAACGGCACAACGATGTGGCTTACCTGTTAATGAAGGGACGCGAAGACGAACCGATCTATCTCGACTCGCATTCGCTGATCTTGCGGCTGTTGCAGATGATTCGCGACGAGACGCACCGTTTCGCGGTCACTTATCACCGCAAACGCCGCGAACTGCGCGACTTCACTTCCGAACTAACTGCAATTCCGGGAGTAGGAGACAAACGGAAAGGACGATTACTGCGTCACTTCGGCTCAATCCAGCGAATCTCGCGCGCCGGTGTTTCCGAGTTGACGCCGTTTGTTGGACGTAAAACCGCTGAAGAGATTGCAGAACACTTTGAACGTCAAAGGTTATTAGCGCAGCAGGCCGTTACCACAGATAACACGGATCAAGTTCCTCCGCCCTTAACGCCGCTAAACTCGTAAGTCAAATGCAGCTTCAACGAGCCGTCGAGTATCTCGGCCCGCACGTCCTTCGCACGCGCTTTCACCGTACCGTTGCTCGCCTTCACCGGAATCATCAGTGACAACTGTGGCTCACTCACGAGCACGAGCGGATTCACGCGCTGGTTGATCGCGCTCTGCACAAACACCGTGACAAACGTGTTCGCGATCGGGTTCACGCCTTCGAGATTCACGCCTTCGACTTCAACGCTTCCGTAAACCGTCTGCTTTGGCTCGTCGAAATACAACTTGGTATTCGTTTGCGCCCAGCCTTTGAACTGAAGACACTGGCCGCTGAAATTGTAACTGCCGTTGAAAGCGAGCGGCGCCGAGACGACGCCATTCTTGAACTGCACTCCCGTCTTGACGCCGCTTCCTTCGGGCAAGAGAGTGATGCTGTTGGTGCAACCACCCTGAAACGCTGCCGGGGTAATTCGATCACTTTCCGTGTCCTGACTTAATTGAAACGTCGGAGTTCCCAGACCTGAGAACGTTGTCGCGAGCACTGCGTCCACAAAGCTCTGTTCGAGACCAATGACCACGGTCGCTGGTGGAGCTTGCCCGTCGGGCGGCCGCACGGCAACACCCGGCGCCGTGCGCGCCGGACCGATGCCGAGGAAAAACATTGCGGCGCCTGCGCCAAGCAGCACTCCAAGAACGAGTATGACAACGTATCTCATTTGAGAAGCTCCTTCACTTAACCGGCCTTTACGGACTTGGACTCGCCGTCGGCGAAACAGTCGCCGTTGGAGATGGCTGTGGCGTTGTGTTCATGTTCATCAGCAGAGTTCGCAGCACTGCCGCGATCGTGTTGCTGATCGCATTGACCTGCTGTCTCACCTGCTGTTCGGAAACCTTGTTCAATCCTGACGGGACTTCAAACAGGCTCGGTTCCACGTTTGTGGTGATGTCGCGCATTTCGGCGACGACCGTCGCGCCTCTCGCACCCTGCACATTACCACTCGCTTCGCTAAATAGCTCGGCGCGCAACGGGAGACCCGTGTCTTTGTCGATGAAGATGAAAGATTCCGTTCTGACCTCGCCTGCGGAAGTCTTTGTCTGGTCCGTGCGCGCGTAGCGATATTTTAATGCCGTACGTCCGGTGAGCTGTTCTTCGCCGACGAATTGGATGCCCTGAAGCCGATCCAGGTACGAGACCAGTTGGCCCGGCGTCATCAACTTGTGCAGTTGAAAGCCCGTGGCCTCGGGTGTCAGTTCCGCATATTGCTTCCGCCCGGGCGCGATTGCGTAGTGCACGCCGTTGTGTTCGAGATAGATCAGATCGGAACCGTCAGGCAGTTTGAACGAAAGTCGCCGATCGGCCCCGTTTTTGGCCACGTCGGCCGACAGGGTCGGGATACCGAGCGTCTTCTCGCCGCCTTCGGTTTCGGCGCTGAACACCAGCGTTGCGCGATACGCGTCAGGTTCGCGGGCCGCTATTGTTGAAGGCGCGACTGCGGCGTTGGCGTTTACGGGCGCAACGTTCGCGTTGGCGTTGGTATTGACGTTCATATTGACATTTGTTCCGGCCACTGGACCACGAGAGCAGCCAGCCACTGTGACAAGCATCGCTGAGATAACCAGGATAAAAATAAGAACCGGCGGGCGAACAATTTCGACCTGTGGTCTTACGTCGGCAGTTTTCATATTTAGACACTCCCCGAAGGAATTCGCGCTCAGGCGTAACGGTTTATGACCAGGGGGTGTTTGAGGGAAGGACCATAGAATAACACAGAACCGGAGCGCGGGCGGCTCGCCCGCACTTAACGTTAGAGGCTCCGCGGCCTACACTGCGGGCGAGCCGCTCGCGCTCCGGTATGGGGCAGATTGCCCCAGCCCAACATAGTCTTAACATTCTTGCAAAAAGTTTATCGTTGACAGCGACTCTCCATATACGCTAACTGTCTCGCGTCTAACGAAGGCAATTAGACGTCCTTACATCCTTAATCTGGCCGCCCAGAACGCGTTTCCTCGAGCCCAACTCCTGTAGGCAAACTTCCGAGGGAAAGTTCCCGGTTTAAAAGGCCTCGGTTTTTGGAGGAGTCGTCCAAAACTTTAAATAGTTCGGACTCCAGGTTCTGAAACACTCAGTTCCGCTCCCATTGGAGGTTCGGTACATGGCGAAAAAAAACGCAGCGTGGACCGTAATGGTTTACCTCGCGGGCGACAACAATCTTTCCACCGAATGCATGTTCGCCCTCACCGAGATGAAACAGGCGAATATTGGGAAGCATGTGAACGTCATCGCCCAGTTCGATCCGTCCGATCCTCATCTCCCAACACACCGGTACGTGATCCAGAAGCGCGGGAAAAATAAGGGTTTCCGCCATGACATCATCGATCAGGCCTGTTACTTCGACGACGGCGAAATCAAGTTCGGCAAAGAAAGCGCCTGCGCCCAGACACTGGCAGCGGATCGCAAACGCGAGCGGGACCTTCGCCTTGCTACCTGGAGTGAAGCGTATCTGACCGGCTCGCCGCAGAGGGAACCGCTCAATATCTACGACACGGACAGCGGATCGCCCGTAACGCTCTACAACTTCATCAGCTTCTGCCTTCAGGAGTATCCCGCCGACCATTACATCGTAGTGCTCTCGGGCCATGCAGCCGGCACCGAGCGCGACTACCTGATGAAAGACGAAAGCAGCGCCTGCTCGTTGACGTTCAATGAGATGAAACGAGTGTTCGAGCGCGTCCGCAAGGACCTCGGCCGGCCGCTCGACATCGTCGGCATGGACACCTGCCTGATGAGCATGGCCGAGATTTGTTACGAGCTGAGAGGTTCGGCGGAGATTGTCGTGGGTTGTGAGAGTTTCAGTCCGGCGTCGGGTTGGCCGTATCGCGAAGTGCTCGAACGGCTGGCTGATGATTTCGTGAACCCTCGCTTGCAGCCTGAAGAATCCGTCGTCGAAGCAGCGGCCAAAGCGATTGTTAAAGAGTACGTCAATTATTACTCGAATTACTGGATCGCGGGGCTCTCGGTGACGCAGTCGGCGTTGAACGTGTGCAAGGTGGAAAAGCTGCATGAAGTGATCAACGAGTTGGCCGGCAGGATGGAGAAACAATTAATCGCGGAAGCCAACGCGACACCCCCGAATGGGGGTGGACGGCGGTTTCAAGACGCGCTATTGCTGGCCCATTGGGAAGCCCAGTCGTACAACGGCGAACAGTTCGTCGACCTTTTCGACTTTTGTGACTGCCTCCAAACACGACTCGGCGAGGGAGCGATTGCCGAGCAGTGCCAGGTCGTGAAGGACTTCCTTGAATCAGAGTTTGTGTTGGCGTCGTGCTACTCGGGCGCGATTTATCAGTATTCGTACGGTGTGTCGTTGTACTTTCCGTGGTCGTACGTGGCGCTGAGCTATTGGAACCTCGACTTCGTCAAAGAAGCCCAAGGCTCGGGTTGGGGAAGTTTTTTGAAGACGTACACGCTTTTGACGCGCCGGGCGCCTCGCGGCATGGACGCCAAAAGCAAACTCGCGCAGGCGCTAAATGACAGGATTGCCAACTCGTTAAGCTCGGAACCGGTGGACGACGAGCACAAGAGCCTCTACCGCATGGGTATTGACCGTATGGGCATCGACCGCACGAATACCGGAGCAGCCCGGAACTACATCCACAGCATGCGTAACCCGCCGAATGTGTTCTTTCCCGACGAGTGCATTCGCAAGCGCAAGAGCGCGTTGTTAACCCAGGAGATGCTTCGTTTGCGATGACGGTACCGGGAGCAAAAAACCGATTGCGGTCAAAACGGCTCGGCCTGCCGCTCTTGCTTCTGTTGTTTTCGCCAACGCTATTCGATCACAACGCCATCGCGAACGGTTCGACTGCAACAGCAGAGGCGGCCTTTGCCGATGCTGTGCGTTTGCGCTCGGAACAACACGCGCAGTCGAACCGTGAAGCGATCGCCAGGTTTCGTGAAGCCGCCGGACTCTGGCGCGCCGCGGGCAAACTCGACGACGCCACTATCGCTTTGCGCAGCGCCGGGGAACTCCTGCAACTCCTCGCCCAGACATCAGCCGCAAAATATGCTTACGAAGACGCACTCTCATTAACCAAACAAACTCGAAACCAAAGCGAAGCAGCGCGCGTTCACAACGGTCTCGCTTATCTCCACTTCATCGCGGGCAACACAACCAAGGCCCAACAGCACGCTTCGGCCGCACTGAAAATCGGAAAAGAGCTCGCCGATCGAACCATCGAAGCAACCGCCCTCAGCAATCTCGGCGAAACGATGTTCGTGCTCGACAATCTCGTAAAGGCACAGGAACACCAACAGCAATCGCTGGCGATCTTCCGCGAGCTGAATAATCAACGCGGACAGGCCATCGCGCTAATCGCACTCGGCTATTACTACGCCAACATGGCCCAACCGGCTGACGCGCTCAAGTCGTGCAGCGACGGATTGGCGCTGGCGCGATCCGCCAAAGATCTGGAAGCGGAAACTCTCGCGCTCATCGCCATCGCCAGCGTCAAGCGCAAACGCGGCGATAAAGAGGAAGCGCTCACCGCTTATAAATCAGCCAAGAGTCTCGCTGAACGCACGGGCGACAGGACGTCTCAAGCACAGGTGCACGCCGGTATCGGCGCGGTTTCGATCGACATGGGTGATTATCCCGCGGCGCTCACGCACACGCAGGAGGCCGTCAAGATCTTCACCGCCAACGGACAAATGTGGGGCGCGGCTGAGAACAAGATCGGCCTGGGGATCATTCATCACGCTTTGGGCGAGAACGACAAGGCCCTGGAGAATCTAAACGAAGCCGTCGCTTCGTTTCGTTCTGAGCGGATGCATCGTCTCGAAGCGATAACGCTGCGAACCATCGGATTGATTTACGGTGCACAGGGCAACACGCAACGCGCGCTGGCATCGTTTCAAAGGGCCCTCGATCTTCTCGACGTCACCAAAGATCAGCGCTGGGCCGCGTACATCCTTAATTACATCGGACAGTCGTATGAGGACCTGAATCAACCAAGCCGCGCCGGCCGTTATTACCGGCAGGCACTCGAGCTGGCGCAACGTTCGGCTGATCCGGAAAGTGAAACGCTCAGTTATTACAACCTGGCCCGTTTCGAACGGGGCCGCGGCAATCTCGACGAAGCGAAGCGCCATATCGAGAAGGCAATCAGGATCGCCGAGGACGTACGCACGAAAGTTTCCAGCCAGGACTTACGCTCGACGTACTTCGCGACCATTCGCGACAGTTACGATCTTTACATCGACGTGCTGATGCTCCAGCACAAACGTGATCCGACTGCCGGATACGATCGCGAAGCCTTCGCCGTGAGTGAAAGAGCCCGCGCGCGGTCGCTGCTTGAGTTGCTGCGCGAGTCGCAGACAAACGCTCGCAATACGTTCGATTCCCTGCCTCAACCTCTGACGCTAAAAGAAACACAAGAACGCATTCTGAACGACGAAACGTCGCTACTCGAATTCGCGCTCGGAAACGAACGCAGCTACGCGTGGCTGGTCGCCAAAAACGACTTCTTTAGTTTCACCCTGCCGGGCCGCGCGGAAATCGAGAAGTCAGCGAAGAGTCTTTACCAGGTGTTCGTGGATCACCAGTTGGTCAGCGGAGAATCAACGGAAGCACGAGCACAACGCGAGACCAAAGCAGCAGCGGCGTTGCCACATGAAATCGTCTCGCTCAGCAAACTCCTGTTGGCTCCACTCGCCGGCAAACTCAACACCAAACGCTTGCTCGTGGTTCCTGACGGCGCGTTGCAATACATTCCGTTTCAAGTATTGCTCAGTCCCGACTCACACGAGCCACTGATCAAGCACCACGAGATCGTCAACGAACCATCCGCTTCGACACTCGCGCTAGTCTTGTCAGAAATCCGCACTCGCCAAACCGCAACGAATCTCGTCGCTGTTCTCGCCGATCCGGTTTTCGAGACTAACGACTCGCGCGTGAAGCGAGATGCAACTCGCAAGTTGGACCAACCAGCCGAGATGCTCGCCGTGCGCCGCGCTCTGCGCGACGTGGGTATCACGCCCGACGGACTGCAAATCCCAAGACTCCTCGCTTCCGGCCGCGAAGCCGACGAGATCATGGCACTCGCGCCCGGAAGAAGTAATTTGAAAGCCGCGGGCTTTGCCGCGACTCGCGATCGTATTTTCAGCGCCGACCTCGCAAGCTATCGCATCGTCCACATCGCCACACACGGAATTATCAACAACGAACACCCGGAAGAATCGGGCATCGTGCTTTCACTCGTGGATCAAAACGGGCAAGCGCAGGATGGTTTTCTGCGCCTGCGCGACATTTACACGTTGAAACTTCCGGCCGATCTCGTCGTGTTGAGCGCATGCAGCACGGCGCTTGGCAAAGACGTCCGCGGAGAAGGTTTGATTGGCATAACTCGAGGTTTCATGTACGCCGGCGCAGCCGGAGTGGTCGCGTCGCTCTGGAAAGTGGACGACGAAGCGACGGCTGAATTGATGAAGCACTTCTACGCGGCATTGTTTAACAAAGGCATGCCACCGGCGGCCGCTTTGAGGGATGCACAACTGGAACTGGCGAAACATCCTCGGTGGCAATCGCCATACTATTGGGCGGGTTTTGTGATTCAAGGTCAGTACGATCAAAAGGAGAAGTTTAGCCAATCCCCGGTCGGCAAAACGGAAATTGCCGTCCTCGCGGTCCTCGGCGGATCACTTCTCCTCGCTTCAATTGTTTTGCACAACTTAAGACGACGGCGCACCAGGGATAATGAATAAGAACTGGGTCATGTCTCAAGAATTGTTCGAGGGCCTCCTCGACTGGCTTGACCCAAATCGTCACCAGGCTGCCCTTAAGTACGAGCAAATCAGGGCCGGATTGATTAATTACTTCACCTTTCGCGCACCCTGCGACGCCGAAGATCTGGCCGACGAGACCATCAATCGCGTCAGCAGCCGTCTCGACGACATTAAGGCTGAGGTAAATGGGGAACGGTCCAGGTATTTTTTCGGAGTTGCGCGCAAGGTCCAGTTGGAATATTTAAGAAGAAAGACTCCTCAGGCTCCCGGAGAGCACACGATTGACTCGGAAAGGCTGGAGGCGGAACACCGCTGTCTCGAGGAGTGCATCGGAAAGTTGAGCGCCGAAAACCGGAAACTGGTCCTGCGTTACTACCAGGCAGACGGCCGGCAAAAGATCGAGGACCGAAAGCAGCTCGCTGATGAATTGGGAATCGCACCTAACGCCTTAAGAATCAGGGCGTACCGCATTCGTGCGGCGCTTCAAAAGTGCCTCGAGAAGTGTGTTGAAGACTCTTTACCATGAAATACTCGCCCTATTTTGGTCATTAGGATTAGAGGCGGTTTTCTTACGGAGACACAACGACAACTGATGCCTAATGTTTCTGAACAAGAGATACGGAGTTATCTGCTTGGTGAACTGTCGCCCGAGCGGCAAACGGAGCTGGCGGCGGAAATCCACAACGACGCCGGGCTTCAGGAAGAACTCCTCGCCGTAGAAGAAGAGTTGTTCGATCTATACCTCGCCGGTAGTTTGAATGCAGACGAACAACAGTATTTTGAGACTCACTTTCTGAGTTCGGAGAGCGGGCAACAGAAGTTGCATTTCGCCAGGCTTCTCCGAAATTACCGCGACAGTTATCTTCAACAAGAGTCACTTGTGGAAGACCGCGTTCCCGCGCCAATAACTCCCGTACCTGTTACTGGTCCTTCCCCCTGGTATGCAAACTCACACCGGACCCCAGCTTATGCGCTTTCAATGGTCCTCGTTGCCGGTTTCCTGGTGACACTGGTTATCTGGGTTTACGTGAGCAAGTCACCGACAACGCACACGACGGCAAGGACATTCCCACTGACGCTAACGGCCGGTTCGACCCGGTCGGGCGGCAGTATCACTGAGCTGCGTGCTCCAGCACAACACGACCAAGTCAAAGTCGAGCTGGAAGTCGCTAAGCCTGACTTCAAAAAATATAAGACCCAACTATTTCGCGAGAACCAGGCTCTCGCCTCACAGGAGGAACTACCCATCGTCCCGAAAAACACTCACTACGTCGTGCCCGTCACTTTCACCGGGAACCTTCTCACGCCGGGTGATTACCAGTTGAAACTGTGCGGGGTGGCGGATTCGGGTCAGCCGGAATTCATCGACAGTTACTCGTTTCGCGTCACCGCGGAAGGCGCCCCGGACCCCGATCAGGAGCGCAACCGACTGGCTCGTTAATTTTTTCTGAAATGTTTCCACCTCCAATGTCATAGTTATTGAAGTGGAATTTATGATGAATTTACCCCACGCAACGTAAACGCCTCACAACCCTCCATGCGTAGTTTGCATGCCTCATGTAGAACGGCCAGCGACTGATAGTGGTTGCAGTCGCTGGCCGATTTTTCCCTGGTCCCTAACGGTCTACTGCTTTCGGATGTAGTTGCGATGCACCCACGCATCTTTTTCGCGGCGGTCCTGCGTCTCGAAAAAGATGTTCTGGTCGTCTTCACGGGTGACCACTCGCACGCGCTGCGTCACGTCCTTTGATTTCGGCTTTGGCTG
The DNA here is from genome assembly GCA_036281015.1 of Pyrinomonadaceae bacterium. Lineage (GTDB taxonomy): Bacteria > Acidobacteriota > Blastocatellia > Pyrinomonadales > Pyrinomonadaceae > PSRF01. Next base: position 7,303 of record DASUPR010000476.1, on the reverse strand, counting down.
TTCTGAATCGGCAAGGAACTCGTGAATCGTTTCACTCACAACCGGCTCGGCGGCGGGCTTCTGATCGAGTTCGGCGAGCGCCTCGGTCGCAGTGGCTTTTAAGAGTTTCGGCCAGAGTTTGGCAAAGAGTGCGTGCGACGCGTAGACGTCCGCGCTGTTCACTTTGCCATTAATCGCGAACGCAAAACCGATCACGTCCGGCTTGTTTCGCAAGACACCGCTGAGCGCATTGATGTAAGCCGCCGTGGTTTCCTTAACCTTGGCATTCTCGACCGACAGCTCGTAACTCGTCGGGGACGCGCTTACGGCCACGACCTCGGCGACGTTCTTGCTCAACTTGTCTTGCGCGACCGTGACGTTTTGCCAAACGGCTTCCTGCGATTCGGCACGCTTGGCCGCGAGCTTCAGCTCTTTCGTAGCGGCAGCATTCTCGGAACTACTGAAAAACCCAGCCTGCTCTTCGCCACGTTTGTTCCAGCGTCCTGACTCGACGCAAAACGCAGCGATCGGCATGCGCCCCGATCGTGGCGGAACGATGAAATCGATCGAGATCATTCGATCCTGTTCGCCGCCGCGGACGATGTCGCCGGCCTGGACATAGACGTCCAGGTTGGAGAAGTTCTGGATGGCGAGTTCATTGACTTCTTTTGTTTCGTAAACCCTGACTTTCTTTTGCGCGAGTGCTTCCTGAAGCGTCAGGAAGTTTCGGCCGGGAAGTAGATCCTTGCCGTGAACGAGAAAGATGGTCAGGTTTTTGTGGGTGTATGGACCGGAAAGCCGGTAGGTGGTTTCAGCGGGTTTCTTATCGTCCTGAGGCTTGCTTGAAGGTTTTTGGGCCCGGGCATTTATAAGGAGCCCAACAGGGAGAGCGATTAACAAGCAGAAGAACGCGATCGTGACTAGGTGCTTAGGCGTCATTGTCATCCTCCTGAAGGTCTTACTTTGCGGTTAGAGGAACGTCGATCGAGGAGACTTCTTGCGTTGTGAGACGGTGAGGAGCAGCGGCTTAGTTGTCCGCCCCATCTTGGCGTCAAAGTTCTTTTCATTCACACCGGGCTTCAGCCCGGTCGAAAAAACACTCAAGTTGTTGAGAACCGTTTTAACAGTTTCCGTGGCGAACAGCGAAAACCGTTGAAACGGTTTTCTGTGGTGGTGTTCGGTTCCAGCACCGGGCTGAAGCCCGGTGTGAATGAGAGGGCCTTGAGCAAAGCTGGTTTGGCCCAGTGGGGGTGTTAATAGATCGCTGGTTAACTATTACTCGTGCATTGTTGGCGCGTCGGCGTGGGGCACAAAGCACCGTCGGCAGCGCGCTTCGTACTTGTCCGATGCGCCCACGGCGACGCGTTCTTCGGATTCGAAGGTGCGCTGGGAGTAGTTTGCCGGCTGGCCGCACTTCATGCAGATCGCGTGAGTCTTGGTGATGTATTCCGCGATGGCGAGCAGTTGCGGCATCGGTTCCCAGGGCTTGCCGGTGTAGTCCTGATCGAGCCCGGCGATGATCACACGCACGCCGCGACCGGCCAATTCATTCGCCACGCGGACCAGTTCGTTATCAAAAAACTGGCCCTCGTCGATGCCCACCACTTCCGTATCGGGATCGACCTTCGCCATGATCTCGGACGCCGAACGGCTGTTCGCCGATTCGTGCCGCATCTCGGAGTGAGAAACGATGTGGTTATTTGAAAACCGCGAATCCAATTCAGGTTTGAAGACCTGGACCTTCTGCCGCGCAATCTTCGCGCGCCGCAAGCGGCGGATCAGTTCTTCCGACTTGCCGGAAAACATCGATCCGGCGATCACTTCCACCCAACCCGCGTTCGAACGCGCCGGCGGATCATCATGATTGACTTGTGCTACGAGTTCATCCATGTTCAGGGGCTATATTCAAATGTAAAGTTTGGGATTATAAAACGGGGCGAATGCCGCGATGAGGGCCAGTTCAAAACTCATCGATCGAGTTACCAAATCACGCGAGAGCACGCCCCATGCTCCCTGCTTGCTTCTGATGTCGCGACCGCCGGTCACTTCGTCAATTACGGTTCCCAGCTCTTTCCTGCCTTCAACCACCCGTTTGACCATCGTGGGCGGTACAGAGATCGACGGCGCGGCTCCGAACGCGCTTTTTTCTCCGTCAGTCGCGTAAGCCCAACCACGCAGGAAAGTATGCCACTCGCCACCGACCGAGATGGAATGAAAGCCGCCTTCGAGTCCGACGTAAATGTCGGCTTCAAGGCGCCGGCTGTACAACGAATCTCGAACCGCCAGCGCGCGTTCGCGCGCGCCTTCCATCAACTGCCAGTCAGTTAACGGCATCGCGGGCGCGTTGGTCTCCACCCGCCGGGCAACCACGTTGACGTCAGCCCACTCCGGATCGATCGTCGCCACGCGCGCCACACTGGCGCGTACAGCCATGATCTTTGCTGCGCGATCAGAGCCGAGAGCGATTGTCTTAACTGCCACAGATACTCATTCGACTGGTTGGTGAATCCGAAACGACAGAGCCTATAACATAGCGGCACTGCTTCGTCAAAACACGTTGCTGTCGTCTCAACAAAAATTCGCGTTCGCTAAGCGACACGTTTTTTCCGCTCTGAACATTTACTAGTGAGGCTTCAAGGTAGACAGGTTCAACAATGATCTCCCCCGGCTGGTCATGTGATTGAGTTTTTAGCGGCAACCTCGCTATTGACACGTAACTAGCAGAAGAATAGCCTGTCGCACCTCGGTTGTTTCTCATTGCCCAGCAACGCAGAACTTTTCCGTAATTAAGCAAAGCTCTCAGGCGTCCCGGGACGAATCAATCAACGAAGCTTCTCCGTCTTCCCAGTTTCAACCTTTATTTCTCAGGAGAACAGCAATGCCCGACGAAAAAAAATGGACGCTGATGTTTTATCTTGCGAGTGACAACCCACTTGCGCCCGGAGTTATCTCACAACTCAAAGCAATCAAGGCGGCCGGTTGGCATCAACAGGCCAACGTGATTGTACAGTTTGATCCTTACACCGAGGACACACCGACTCACGTCTTCGATGTAAACATTTCGAGGAAGAAGAGCGAACCCGATAAAGTATCGGATATTGGCTTCCGTGCAAATGATTCGTACGTACACAACCTCATCGAAGATAGGCTTTGGCGTGACGAGACAGATCGACACGGTAACCTGATCCGAGAGCGGCTCGGGCGATCTCAGGACTACAATCACGAACTGCTGCCGAATGGCGGGACCGGCGAAAATGGCAATCACAAGGAGCCCAGTCCCCAAGAGTCGCTCGGGAAGTTTCTACAGTTTTGCGCCGACTCATACCCGGCCGACCACTACATGCTCTTTATTATGGGCCATGGCGTGGTAGTCGGTAATGACGTTTTCCTTTTTGATGAACACGCCGAGGAACAAACGCTCTCTCTGGGCGGTCTTCGCGATGTGCTCAATGAGTTCCATAAGAGCAAGAAAAAGGGCGCTCTCGAACTGGTAAGCTTTCACAGTTGTTCAGTCAGTTCACTCGAGGTCGCGTACGAACTGAGGGGAATGGCTAACTACATGCTGGCGTCCCAGGCACCTACTTACATTGGAAGTCTGCCGTACCGCCAAATCCTTGTTCGTATTTTCAACTCCCTGGAACCAAACAGGGAGGAGAACACGATCGAGTCGATGCTCAGAGACATATGCGCTTACTGTTTCCACAACAGTAAAGACTTTCTGCTCGCCGGCTATCCATACGACATCTGCCTCAGCCGGCTGGGCGAGCCGGTCGACCAGTCGAAAGCTGAAATCGACAAGTTGGCCGTGGCACTGGACAAAGGACTCGGCGTCGCGAGCTTTCAGGATGCGATTCTACTGGCTCATTTGAAGGCGCAGAGTTTTCAGGGCGAGATGTATACCGACATCGCCGACTTCTGTCGCTGCCTGTACCGCCAGATCTTACGGGCAACCGCAGCCACGGAAGAGCAGGACAGCATCCGAACTGAAATCAAGGCCGGCTGCGAAAAAGTGATCAGCGCGGTGCGCAATAACATTGTTCGCTCGCGGCTTGCCGGCCCCGAATACCAATATGCGAAAGGCCTCTCCATCTACTTTCCTTGGACCAAACCGTCGGACTACCTGATGGGTAGGTACGGCGAGCACGAATTTGTTAAGCCGAAGGAAGGGTCGTGGTTAGATTTTCTCGATAAGTATTTCTCCGCCACCATGCGAAAAGGCGTCCAGGACGAGGCACTGGAACCGATTGCTGAGCTTGGTGAGCGGCCCGTAAACAAGCAACCTAACCCCAGCGATGAGCTGTGGGAGGACAAGGTCGCACTGGTTTACACGCAAGCAGCAGGACAAGCAAGTCCGTATGCTCTCGACAAACCAATTAAGACCGACTCCACAGACCCGATGGGCGCCTGTAGCTGTTCCTCAATCAAGAACTACCCGCGAGACACGCGCAGGCGAAAAGAACGTAAGAAAGCGTTGGACAAGTTTCCGGCGAGTCTGAGCAGCGAGTGACGAATGCGTCGATTCGCAACATTCAACAACAGAAAGATCGTTTGCCACTTACTCCTGGCAACGCTCTGTTTCTCTTCCGTCCTGTCGGTGCGCGCACCATCAAGTCGCGCGCACCAACTCGACGCCCCGCCACAGACCTCGAGCTACGCCTACGAACTACTGAAAATCAGCGCCATTGAAAACCGCACCAACCATTTGCAGGCTTTGCAAACAGCACAACGGGCGCTCTCGATCTTCAAGAACTTGTCTGATGACATGGGCATCGCCGAAGCACGAATGCAAATCGTTCTTTACCATGTGGCTCTGGGCGAGCTAATTGAAGCCGAGGAAGTTTGTCAGGAGGCACTTCGCTATTGGCGCCAACAAAACAACCTACAAAAACAGGCCTCTGCTCTGATCTATTCAAGCTTTATAGCGCAGCGACGCGGCGATTGGCCCGGCACACTAGCCTTGCTAATCCAGGCACAAGGGCTGGTAAATCCGCAGACCGATCTGGTCGAAATGGCGCAAATTGCCAACAGTTTTGGTTTCGTCTACAACCAGAGCGGCCTACCGGATATCGCTCTGGGTGAATACCAACGTGCCCTGGACTATTTTCGACAAAAGGATATACCTCGCGGCGTGAACCGGATGACCATGCTCATCGGTTATACCCATTTTCTTCGGGGTGATTACGCGGCAGCCGCAACTGCCCTTAATCAGGCTCTCGCGAGTTTTGAACATGAGCTGGACGTTGCTCAATGCCGCGAACAACTTGCACGGGTGGAAATCGGTCTCGGTCAATACAATAACGCTCGCCAACACCTGCAAGCGGCGCTCACGGTGTATCAGAACGCAAATAATCCGATGGAAGTAGCGCGAGTGCTTGCCCTGCTCGGCCAGATTGACGAAGCAGAAGGCGCGGTCGCGCGCGCGCGTACAAACTACCTCGACGCCCTGCGCACCTTTCAACAAGGGGATCGATTCAACGAAGCCGCAGCAAACTTCGCCCTGGGGAAATTGGAACTCAAAGCAGGCGATTACGATCGGGCTGAGACATACCTCAAGCAGTCCGTCGACACTACAGAAGATCTCCGGCGCGCGTCTGTCGCGCGAGATCTGACCACAGCCTATTCAGCGAGTGTGTATGAACGTTATCAAACCTACATCGAATGCCTGTTACAGAAACACAAGTTGCAACCTTCGCGCGGTTTTGATGTGCTGGCGTTCCAAACCAGCGAGCTCGCCCGCGCACGTGCGCTGGCGGAGTTGCTGCGAGACACCCAAAGCAGCTTTGCTCCTGGTGTAAACCGGTCGCTGGCAGCGCGCGAAAGAAAACTGCGGCAACTCATCAACGTAAAAATGAGTGAGCGCGTAGGGTTGTTGGCCAAAAAACTTCGCGCCGGGCCTGAGGCGAACACTGACGATCTTCAGTCGCAGTTGGACCAACTCGAAGCCTCGGTCACGCCGCTGCAACATGAGTACGCAGAAGTAAGAACAAGTCTTCGCGAAGTTAATCCACTGTTTGATCAAGTAACCGAACCAACCGCCTACACGCTCGAACAAATTCAGCACGACGTAATCGACGACGATCAAACCGTGCTGCTCGAGTTCATTCTCGGGGAACAGGCCAGTTACGCGTGGGCCGTAACGCGAACCGGGATCAAAACCTACGAATTGCCGAAGCAACAACTGATCGCGGACGCAGCGGAAAAGGTTTACGCCGAGGCATCCGAGGAACCTGACGACAAGCGCACACAACGCCTGAATGAAGCAACCGAGCGATTGACGGAATTAGTGCTGAGCCCGCTGGCTGAAGAATTGAAAGCACAGCGTCTCATCATCGTCGCAGACGGCCCGCTTCATTACATTCCGTTTCAGTTGTTACCTGCTCCAAACGGAACCCGCGAGCCACTAATCGTGAATCATGAAATCGTAAACGCACCGTCGGCCTCGATTCTCGGCCGGTTGCGGCAGGAGAACCGCCAACGCGGCCCGAGCACGAAACTCCTGGCGGCATTTGGCGATCCCGTGTTTCCGGCAAACTACGCGGAGTTCAAGAGTCCGGGAGCCGGCGAATTGGTCGCTTCAGTCAAAGCCAATGAGATTGAGCCATGGCGACGAATCTGGCGTAATGTTTCACGGACTCCGGATAACCCGACTCCCGAAAGCCTGCAGCCGTTGACCTACAGTAAGTTCGAGTTGCAGCGGTTGAAAGATCTTGGCGGCCCGGCGGCGTTCGTCGCGCGCGGTTTCGACGCTTCACGAGAGTCGCTGGGCCGCCTTAACTTGTCGCAGTTCTCGGTGCTGCATTTCGCGACTCACGGTTTACTCGATCCGGAACACCCGGAGTTTTCCGGAGTCGTTCTTTCGATGGTTAACACGTTGGGCCAGCCTCAGGATGGCTTCATCACGATTCCGGACGTCTATGCCTTGAAAGCTCCGGTCGATCTGGTCGTGTTGAGTGCTTGCCACACGGGACTCGGAAAGAAGGTTCGTGGCGAGGGTTTGATCGGTTTGACCAGTGGGTTTATGCACGCCGGGGCTTCGAGCGTTGCCGCAAGTTTATGGAAAGCCGATGACCAGGCCACGGCAAAGTTGATGGAGTATTTCTACGCCAACATGTTGGAGAAAAACATGCGTCCGGCGGACGCATTGCGAGCAGCTCAGAATACGATGCGCACTACTCCACCCTGGCAATCACCACACTTCTGGGCAGCCTTTACTTTACAAGGCGAATACCGGCAGCCCATCAGAGTTCCACAACCCACCGGTACTCCGCTGAAAGTTCAACACGCGGTCGGAGCGGCACTGTTGCTTTTACTTTTAGCGGGAATC
>DASUPR010000475.1:0-4537 GCA_036281015.1 Pyrinomonadaceae bacterium | reverse complement strand
AAAGTCGCAAACGGAACCAGCACCGTCGCCCTTTGGCCCGGCCTGTTCGGCGGCCTCTTCGGCTACCGGCGCGAACTCGCAAACAGTTCGCCCATCCTCATCCGCCTCGGTCTAACGAGCATCATCGGTGGCGCCGTCGGCGCGTGGTTACTGATCGCGACGCCTTCGCGCGTGTTCGCGCAGCAGGTTCCGTTTCTGATCCTGTTTGCCACGCTGCTGTTCATGTCAAACGGCGTGATCAATAAACGCCTGCATCTCGGTTCGCTCGAAGGCAAACCCACTAAACTGTGGTGGGCCGGCGCGATCGTCTTTCAGTTCTTCTCGGCGATTTATGGCGGTTACTTCGGCGCCGGCAACGGCATCCTGATGCTCGCAGCGATGGGCCTGTTGGGCCTGCACGATCTTCACCGCGCGAACGGCATCAAGAATTTTCTCGGCATCTGCATCAACAGCATCGCGGTCGTGAGTTTTGCATACGCCGGACTGGTCGTTTGGCAAGATGCACTCGTGATGGCCTGCGGCGCGCTGGCGGGTGGTTACTTTGGCGCGAGTATGGCCGTGCGTATCGGGCAGGTTTGGGTGCGCAGGGGCGTGATCGTGATCGGGTTAGTTATCTTCGTCGCGATGATCTGGAAACTGCGCCAATGAAAACTCTCAAGCTGCCGCGTGAGTTCTACACACGTTCAAATGTACTCACCGTCGCGCGCGATTTACTCGGAAAACTTCTCGTAGTGCCTGATGAAGACGGCCGGCGCGTTTCCGGAATGATCGTGGAAGTCGAAGCGTATCGTGGTCCTGAAGATCGTGCTTCACATGCGTACGGCGGCCGGCGAACAAAACGAACCGAGACGATGTATCGCGAAGGCGGCATCGCGTACGTCTATTTTGTTTACGGCATGTACTACCAGTTCAACGCCGTCGCTAACGTCACGGACATCCCGCACGCGATCCTCGTGCGCGCACTCGAACCCGTCGAAGGCATCGAACTGATGCGCGAGCGTCGTCATCAACATCCCGATCACAACCTCACAAACGGTCCCGGCAAACTCTGCATCGCGCTCAACATCGATCGCGCTCTCGACGGCGCCGATCTCCTCGGCGATCGCGTCTGGATCGAAGAGCACCAATCCGTCTCTCCGCGCCGCATCGCCCGCGGCCCGCGCATCGGAATCGACTACGCTCAGGAATGGATCGACAAGCCGTGGCGCTTCTGGATACGCGAGAATTCGTATGTGAGTCGCCGAAGTTAGGATATTATCCCGCGCAGGAGGTTCACTCATGCGACAAAGCTCACGTCTTCTCATCAACTTTTCACTTCTTTTCTCAATCATCCTGGCCCCGCTGAGCGCAACGCGCGCCGCGGATTTCAAACGCGAAGTCATCTATCAAATCATCACCGACCGTTTCTTCGACGGCAGCAGCACTAACAACAACCCGGCGCAGAGTTCCGGGCTCTACGACTCAACCAAAACAAACTGGCGCGCCTACTGGGGCGGCGATCTCGCCGGCATTCAACAAAAGATGTCGTACCTCGCGGGCATGGGAGTCACCGCGATCTGGATCTCGCCGCCGGTCGATAATCTCAACACAAACATTCCCGACGGCAGCGGCAATCCGACCGCTTCGTATCACGGTTACCAGGCGCGCGATTTCAAACGCATCGAGGAACACTTCGGCAACTCGAGTAATAGTTGGACCGAATTCGACAACCTCGTCACCGCCGCACACGCCAACGGCATCAAGGTCATCGTCGATTTCGCGCCGAACCACTCGACGCAGAACAACGCCGGCGAGTTTGGCGCGCTCTACGACAACGGCACGTTTCTCGGCAACTACACCAGCGACACCAACGGCTTCTTTCATCACAACGGCAACATCTCCGGCAGCGGTTGGGACGATCGTTATCAAGTGCAGTACTACACTCTCTTCGATCTCGCCGACATCAACCAGCAACACCCGACGATGGATGCGTACCTGAAAGCGGCCGCGCAGCTTTTCCAACAACACGGCGTCGACGGCTTCCGCATCGACGCGATCAAGCACCTCAATTGGGGCTGGCAGTACAGTCTGGCAAATTCGATCTATACCTTCGGCGACAGTTTCCTGTTCGGCGAGTGGTTTCAGGGAACCACTTCCGATCCGCTCTATCACGACTCTTACAAGTACGCGAACAAGAGCGGCATCTCGATGCTCGATTTCCCACTCAACACCGCGATCCGCAACGTGTTTGGCAACAACGCAAACTTCTCCGAGATCGATTCGGTGCTCACGCAAACGGGCAACAACTTCACGTGGAAGGAGGATCTCGTCACGTTCATCGACAACCACGACATGGCGCGCTTCCTCTCCATCAACAATAACAACAACCGGTTGCACCAGGCGCTCGCGTTTACACTGACGAGCCGCGGTATTCCGTGCATCTACTACGGCACCGAGCAGTACCTGCACAACGACACCAACGGCGGCACCGATCCGTACAATCGCCCGATGATGCCCGGTTTCAGCACCAGCACGACCGCGTATCAGGTCATCAACAAACTCTCCACGCTGCGTCGCAACAACACGGCGATTCCGTACGGTTCGATGAGCCAGCGTTGGATTAACAACGACGTCTACATTTACGAGCGGAAGTTTTTCGGCAATGTCGTGCTCGTCGCTATCAACAAGAACGAAACCAGCAGCTACAACATCAGCGGATTGAACACCGCATTGCCGCCGGGAAACTACTCGGATTACCTAACCGGTTCACTCGGCGGTTTCGGGATCACGGTCAATTCCGGCTCCGGCGGTAACAATCCCGTCACCAATTTCACTTTGCCGGCGCATACGGTCGCCGTGTGGCAGTTCGTTGAAAGCGGAGGCACCCCGCAGATCGGCTCGATCGGGCCAACCAACGGACAATCCGGCGTGAAAGTCACGATCTCGGGCAAGAACTTCGGCAGCAACACCGGCACCGTGAAGTTCGGCACGACCACAGCTACCGTCAATTCGTGGACCTCGACGAAAATCGTCGCGACCACGCCTTCAGTCACAAACGGCAACTACAACGTCACGGTGACGAATTCCAGCAGCCAGGTTTCCAACGCGATTCAATACACCGTGCTCACGGCGAAGCTGATTCCGATCACGTTCACCGTCAACAACGCGACTCCGACAAGCGTCGGCGACTACATCTTTCTTACCGGTAACACTGTCGAGCTCGGCAACTGGGCCACGACATGGGACGGCGCTGTTGGTCCACTGCTGACGCCGAACTATCCGAACTGGTTCAACGTCGTGAGTGTTCCGGCAGGTCAAACGATCCAATTCAAGTTCATCAAGATCGCCGCGAACGGCGCGGTCACCTGGGAAGCCGGCGCGAATCATCAGTACACAGTTCCGACAAGCGGAACCGGGTTCGTAAATGTGAACTGGCAGTACTAATTAAAAAACGTTGACAAGCGTGGACAACTAAACTATTGTCCCGCTCGTTTAACCAACCGCGATTCCCCCGACGTTGGACCGTTAGTTCTTCGTCTCCTTAGGAGCTCACCAAATGGTTACTAAAAAGGCTGCTACAAAAGTCGCATCCAAAGTTTCCGTTCTCAAATTCAATCCCGAGTGGTTTTCAGATCCGCCACCGCCGTTCTTCAAGAATCTCGACCGCGCGGCCCAGCGCGAACTCGCTGCGGCGAAGAAAGAATTCACCGCACGCGTAAAAGAAATTCTCGCCAAGGGTCAAAGATAAACTCGCGGTTGGTCCAATTCGTGTCATGAGCAATTCACGACCTGTGATGCTGGTCGGTTTCCAGAACCAGGGCAACCTGGGTCTGGGCTACCTCGCGGCTGTGCTGCGGCGGTCCGGTTATGCCGTGCAGGTCGTCGACATCGAACAGGACCCGGCCGAGATCGTGCGCATCGCGCGCGAGATCAACCCGATTCTTATCGGGTTTTCGCTGATTTTCCAGTTTTTTATCGACCGCTACGCGGCACTTCTCTATCTCCTACGCAGCAATGGCCTCGACTGCCATTTCACAATGGGCGGTCACTTTCCCAGCCTGAGTTACGAACAAACTCTCGAACTCGTACCGGAGCTCGATAGTGTCGTGCGCTTTGAAGGGGAGGCCACGCTGCTGGAGATGGTTGACGCTATCGTCGCGGGACGAGACTGGCGCGAGATTCATGGACTCGCGTATCGCGACGACGAAGGCCGTGTGACTGTCACACGTCCACGCGCTCTGCTCGAAGATCTCGATCAACTGCCTTATCCCGATCGCGAATACGAACCGGAAGCAGTGATTGGCCGAAGCATCCTGCCGATACTCGCGAGCCGCGGCTGTGCGCGCACGTGTTCGTTCTGTTCCATTCACACTTTCTACCGCGCCGCGCCCGGACGCATCGTCCGCACGCGCAAGCCGGCGGAAGTCGTGCGTGAAATGGAGATGCTGCACGAAGAACACGGCACGACGATCTTTCTCTTTCAGGACGACGACTTCCCGTTGTTCGGCCAGGTGTGGCGGCGTTGGGCCAATGAGTTCGTCGACGAACTCGAACGCAC
>DASUPR010000474.1:0-5807 GCA_036281015.1 Pyrinomonadaceae bacterium | reverse complement strand
GAGTCATCTTTTTCCTGGCTGTCGCTCCGGCGAGTTACTCCGGACGTCTGGCAACGATCTTCGACTCCGCTTCCGACATCACCGGCTCTTCCAGTCAACGTACGCAGGTGCTGAAGCGATCGGTTCTAGTTGCCCTGCGATATCCGTTGTTCGGCGTTGGTATCGGAAACTTTCACCACAAGTCGTTTCAGGAACTGGGCACGCACAACGCGTACACGCAGGTTGCCGCCGAAACCGGAATCGCGGCGATGGTTTGCTACATCATTTTTCTGGTGCATCCGTTGCGGAAGCTTCGCATGATGGAACGTGAGATGTTCGAGCGCAATGAGACTTCGCGCTACTACTATCTTGCGATTGGACTACAGGCGAGTTTAGTTGGTTACATGGTGGCGAGTTTCTTCGCCGCTGTCGCATATCAGTGGTACGTCTATTATCTTGTCGGCTACGCCATCGCTTTGCGGCGAATTTACTATCTGGAACAAGCCGAAAAACTTAAGCCAACAGAACCGCCAAGATACTTACAAGTGTGATTGCAGATCGCCCCATCAGAATCATTCGTCCACCGTCCTTTTCCCCGTTCAACCTGCTGCGGGAGTTGCGCGGGCTCTGGCAGTATCGCGATCTGTTCTACACGCTTAGCGTTCACCGCATAAAGGTTCGTTACAAGCAGTCGATACTCGGGTTGGCGTGGGCGATCCTTCAGCCGTTGTCGCTGATGTTGATCTATACGGTGATCTTTTCGAAGATCGCGAAGGTGCCGAGTGAGGGCGCCCCGTATGCCGTTTTTGCGTATGCGGCGCTGTTGCCGTGGACGTTTTTCTCGAGTGCGTTGACGAATGCGACTTCGGGACTGGTGAACCACACGCAGTTGGTAACGAAGGTTTACTTTGCGCGTGAGATCTTGCCGTTGACTTACGTCAGTGCGGCGTTGTTTGACTTCTGCGTGGCTTCGACGTTTTTGATCGCGCTGTTCTTTTATTACGGAGTTTCGTTAACGGTTTACTCGCTGTGGGCGATACCGATCATGGTGTTGCTGACGATGCTGGCGACAGCGTTTTCTCTCGTCTTTTCGGTCATTCAGGTGCGCTTCCGTGACGTGGGCGTGGCGATGCCGCTGTTGCTTCAGTTGTGGATGTTTGCGGTTCCGGTTGTTTATCCGTTGAGCGCGGTGCCCGAGCGTTTCCGAGGGTTTTATGCACTCAACCCGCTGGTTGGCGTGATTGAGAATTTCCGGCGTGTGATGCTGCAAGGCACGCCGCCCGATCTTTATTCGCTTGGTATCTCGGCTTTGGTTGCGGCCGTTCTGCTTCCGGCGGCTTACCTGTACTTCAAGCGCGTCGAAGCGACGATGGCGGACATCATTTAGGCATGATCGATCTGAGTCTCAGGCAAGTCTCGAAACGATATCGCATTCGCAGCGAGGCGCACACCGGCACTACGTGGGTGAGCAAACTCGCGTCGCTTACGCGTAAGGAAGACTTCTGGGCGCTAAAGGATGTCAGCTTCGACGTGCCGCGCGGACAGGCGCTCGGCATCATCGGTCATAACGGAGCAGGCAAGAGCACGATCTTGAAACTGCTCTCGAGGATCACGACGCCGAGCGTTGGCGAGATCATGATCAACGGCCGGCTGTCGGCGTTGATCGAAGTCGGATCAGGATTTCATCCCGAGCTCACCGGACGCGAAAACATCTATCTCAACGGTTCGATCCTCGGCATGATGCGCCGCGAGATTACGGAGAAGCTCGACAGCATCGTCGAATTCGCGGAGCTGCGGCAATTCATCGACACGCCGGTCAAGCGTTACTCGTCCGGCATGTACGTGCGTCTCGGATTCTCGATCGCCGCGCATTTGAATCCCGACATTTTGTTGCTCGACGAAGTGCTCGCGGTTGGCGATGCGTCATTTCAACAGAAGTGCATCGAGCGGATCACCGAGTTGAAGAACGGCGGTAAAACGATCGTGTTCATCTCGCACGATCTGCGCGCGGTGCAGCAACTGTGCGATCGCGTGATTCTTTTGAAGAGGGGCCAGATCGAAGCTGATGGCGATCCGGAGAAGACGATCGCGTTCTATCAGAGTTTGTCGCAGCAGCTTGGCGGGCATGCCGCGGGCCGGCTTGGCCAGGAGCCGAGTCACGAAGCTGAAGTTACGTCGCTGACGTTCTATGACGACGTGGGCAGCGAGTGTCTTTCCTTTGAGACCGGAAAGCCGATGAAGGCCGTGTTGAACTACCGCGTCAATAAGCCGCTGAGCGATGTGATCTTTGAAGTGCAGTTTCACTCGCAGGAAAACCAGTTGTGTACTTTCTTCAGCAGTGAAACGATTCCCGAACAGATCGATCTCGAACCCGGCGAAGGAACGATGGTGTTTGATTGCTCCGCTGTCGGACTTGGGCCAGGCGTTTATTTTGTCGACACCGGAATCAGACACCGCAGCGCGCCCTACGGCATCGACATCGACTGGCGCCGCCGCTGTCTCGCAGTCAGGATCGATTACGATCGGCATCTGCGCAACACGTTCTACATGCCGTACGTTTGCCGGCACACGCCTCCATTATCTTCGGAGTTGTCAGCCGTTGCGCTTTCGCCTCCTACTGCTACCGTTCTGAAATGATGTTGACGTTGACTGATGAATGCAGCGACAGAGCCTGATGTTTCGGTAATCGTAGCCACTTACAATCGCTGTGAAGTTCTGCGTGGCGCCCTTGAGAGCTTGCTGGACCAGGAGACTGCCGGGACCACGTACGAAGTTATCGTCGCGGATAACAATTCAACTGACGACACGCGGCGTGTAGTCGAAGAGTTGCGCGCTAAGTCGAACGTTAACGTCGTCTATTGCTTTGAACCGGAGCAGGGTGTTTCTTACGCGCGCAACACCGGTGTGGCCCATGCGCGCGCGCCGATTCTTGCTTTTACTGACGACGACATTCGACCGGCGCGCGATTGGGTAGCTGCGGTTCACGAAGGTTTCAAGAGATTTCCCGAAGCCGATTGCATCGGCGGCAAAGTGCTACCCGATCCGACGATCAAGTTTCCGGAGTGGTTGACTGAAAAGCACTGGACGCCGCTTGCGCTGTTGAATCTCGGCGACGAGCCGCTCGTGCTTGACGTGCAGAACGGCGCGGGACTGGTGGGCGCGAACCTGGCGATGCGCGCTGCGGCGTTGAAAGAAGTCGGTTCGTTTCGACCGCACCTGCAACGCGTCAAGGGTGGCATCGGTTCACTCGAAGACACCGAGCTCGAGTTGCGTTTAAGTGTGGCGGGAAAATGCCTGATGTATCTTCCCGAGCTTATCGTTTACACCCAGGTGCTCGACGAGCGGCTGGACAAGGCGTATCACCGCCGCTGGTATTGTGGCCACGGACATTTTTATGCAGTAATGCGAAACGACAAATTCGAAGACTCGAAGCTCCGCTTGTTCGATGTGCCCGCGCATCTTTACCGCAGCACGTTTGCGAACGTGTTTGACTGGTTGAGATATCGCCTGACAAACGAACAGGAACTCGGATTTGAACGCGAGCTGGAGCTTCGCTTCTTTTGGGGATTTTTCCGCAAGCGGTTTGCCGAGCGCCAATCCCTCCTGCGATTGAGACATCGATAACTCGGGGGTATCCCAATGCAATCATCATACGTCCTCAAAATGCTCTCGTTGCTGGCGTGCTGCCTGCTGTTTGTCATGCCGGTCGGCGCGCAACAAGTGCCCGCTGGGTTTGTCGCGACACAAGTCGCCACCGGAATGGTCAGCGTTACGCGCATGGAGGTGCTGCCGGACGGGCGCATACTCGTTTGCGAACAGTTCGGAAGAATCCGGCTGATTCAAAATGGCGTGCTGCAATCCACGCCTTATCTAACCATTAACGTCGACTCGTCCGGCGAGCATGGTTTACTCGGCATCACGCTCGATCCGAATTTCGCGTCTAACAACTTCTTCTACGTCTACTACACGGCGCCGAGTCCGACCATCCACAATCGCGTGAGCCGATTCACCGCCGGCGCGACGAGTGCGAATCCGGCGAGTGAGGTGATTCTTTTTGATCTCGATACGTCAGTCCACGAACTCGGCTGGCACCAGGGCGGAGACATCGCGTTTGGACCAGACGGCAAGCTGTACGTCGCGGTTGGCGACGATCGCAACGGCGCCAACTCACAGTCGGTCACCTCAACGTCCGGCAAGATCCTGCGCATCAACAGCGATGGATCGATTCCGACCGACAATCCGTTCTTTTCGACCCTGAGCGGTAAGTACCGCGCTATTTGGGCGCTTGGTCTGCGCAACCCGTACAGTTTTGATTTCGCTAAGGCCGACGGGAAGATGTTCATCGGCGACGTTGGTGAGGAAGCGTGGGAAGAGATCAACAGAGGTCAGGCGGGCGCAAACTACGGTTGGCCTGAGACGGAAGGCGTTACGAACGATCCGCGCTTTGTGAGTCCGTTTCTGGTTTACAACCATGATTTCACCGATTCCTCGGGTTGTGCGGTGACGACGGGTGCTTTCTATCAACCAACAACTGCTCAGTTTCCCGCCCAGTACAACGGTCAGTATTTCTACACGGATTTCTGTGTCGGCTGGATTCGCACGATGAATCCCAGCACCGCGGCAACCGAGCTCTTTGCGCGGTTTACGAACTCGCCCGTCGATCTGAAGGTAGCGAACAACGGCACACTCTACTACCTGGAGCGCGGTGTTGACCCCAACAGAAATGGCGCAGTGTTCAGGATTGAGTTCACCGAACGCAACGCGCCCACGATTACCACGCAACCGCAAAACATCACGGTTGCCGCGGGACAACAGGCAAGCTTTTCGGTCACGGCTTCGGGCACAGCGCCGCTGAGTTATCAATGGCAACGCAACGGACAGAACCTCAACGGTCAGACTTCGCCAACGCTCATCATTACCGCCACGGCCGGCGACAACGGCGCAACGTATCGGTGCGTCGTGTCGAATCAATTTGGCAGCACTCCCAGTAATGCGGCGACACTCACAGTGCCGCCCGGTGGTCCTCCGACGGCCACGATAACGCAGCCCGCGTCAGGTACGCTTTATCGCGGCGGCGACGTCATTCAATTTGCGGGTACGGGTACCGATCCCGATCAAGGCAATCTGCCTGCGAGCGCTTTCACCTGGCAGGTGGTCTTTCACCACGACACACACACACATCCGTTTATGCCGCCATTTTCGGGTCAAACTTCGGGAACGTTTACGATCCCTACGATAGGTGAAGTCGCGACCGACGTCTGGTATCGCATTCATCTGACCGTGACGGATTCAAGCGGTTTGAGTCATTCGACTTTCCGCGACATCAATCCAGTGGTGGAGACGATTTCTCTTTCGACCAACCCGGCCGGAATGAAAATCAAACTCGACGACCAGCCACACACCACACCCTTCAGCATCGGCACCGTCGCAGGCGTGACGCGAACTTTGAGCGCAGTCTCGCCGCAACAGTTCAACAGTCAGTGGTATGAGTTTGAGTCATGGTCCGATGGCGGCGCGGCAACGCACAACATAAATCGTGGCGGAAGTTATATAGCTAACTATCGATTGTCGCCGGTGCAAAACGAAGTGGTGTTGTATGCAACGGACGGCATCCGGGTTGGAAACTATCAGGTGGTAAATGATGCGACCGCGGCGGGCGGCGCGCGCTTACACAATCCGGATGCTGGTGCGGCGAAGCAGACGACAGCGTTGGCGAATCCGGGTAGTTATTTCGAGTTGCAGTTCGCCGCGCAAGCAGGGGTTCCTTTCCGTCTGTGGATACGCGGCAAGGCGCAGAGCGACTTCTGGGGCAACGACTCAGCTTTCAT
>DASUPR010000473.1:0-4318 GCA_036281015.1 Pyrinomonadaceae bacterium | reverse complement strand
AATAAGCACGTTGGCGTCGGCAGGACCAATGCGGTGCACCAGATTCAGTACCGCCTTCATCGCGGGCGACTCCGCCACGATCTGCGGGATGTCGTTCGAGGCTTCTGCCACACTGTCGCGTAGCGCGATGTTCTCGGCTTCCAGGCGGCGGCCACGACGCAAGGCTTCAGCGAGTTCGACCTGCGTGCGCAACACTGCAAGCAGGCGCGCGTTGTCCCACGGCTTCTGGATGAAGTCACGCGCGCCGCGACGCATTGCTTCGACTGCGAGATCGACGCTGCCCCACGCGGTCATAACGACGACCGGTAAATTCGGATCCGTCGCCTGGATACGTGTTAACAGGTCCAGTCCTTCGCTGCCCGACGTTGTATCGCGCGCGTAGTTTAGATCGATGAGAACAACGTCGAATTCGCGTGTGTCGAGGGCTTTGAGCACGCCTTGAGGCGACGACGCGGTTTCGATCTGAAACCGCTCGCCCTTGAGTAAGAGGCTCAACGCCGCCAGCACATCGGCCTGGTCATCAGCAATTAAAATGCGAGGCATTTGATCTGTGTAATCTGCGTAATCTGCGGTTTATTCATACCGCAGTGCGATGAGAGGATCAACTCGCGTGGCGCGACGCGCGGGAATTGAGCAAGCCAAAAGCGCCGCTCCGAGCGCAAGAACCAACACAACCACATACGTCGCCGGGTCTGATGCCGAAATGCCAAACAACATGCTCGACATCCAACGCGTGAGCGCAAGCGCCCCCACTAATCCGATGGCAGCGCCGATCAGTGTCAGTGCCATTCCCTTTCTGAGCACCAGCAACAGAATCGACGACCTGCGCGCGCCCAGCGCCATGCGAATGCCAATCTCCTGCGTGCGCAATGTGATCGAATACGAAATTACACTGTAGATACCCACCGTCGCGAGCACCAGTGCGATCGCGGCAAACACGCCAAGCAACAGGGTATTGAACCTGCGCGGCGCAGTCGTCGCACCTATCACTTCGTTCATTGTTTTGACGCTCGTCAACGGCTGATGCGGATCGATCGCCGTCACTTCATTCCGGATCGCCGCCGTTAACGATGATGCGGGCTGCGCGCTGCGCACAAACAGGTAACGATGGCGCTGCGGCGAAATCACTCGCGACATGTACCAGTCGGGCTCTGGTTGTGAATCAACCGCGCGATGCGGCACGTCCTTCGCTATCCCAACAATCGTGATCCAGGGATTGCCAGGCCGCGGCAGGCCGAGTGTAATGCGACGTCCAAGCGGATCCTCGTTGGGCCAATAACGCGCCGCCATCTTTTCGTTGATGACCGCGACAGGCGATGCACCCGGCTCCATGTCTTCCAAAGTCAGATCGCGCCCGCGGAGCAGTGGAATACCAAGCGTCTTGAAGTAGTCGGCGCCCACCAGTTGCCAGCCGGCTGACGTTAGATTTGCCGGATCGAGTTGCCGGCCTTCGATCGCAAATGGATCGTTTCCCGCGCTGCCACTCAACGGCTGCACTGTGCCGAAACTCGCGCCGTGCACGCCGGGCAGCGACTGCACCTGTTGGACCAGGCGACGGTAAAACTCCGACGCGCGCTCCGCTTCCCGATACGTCGAGGCGGAGAGATCGATTTCTACACTCAGTAACTCATCGGCGACGATGCCCGGATTTGTCCGTTGCAACTGCAAGAGACTTTTGACAAGCAGACCGGAACCAACAAGCAACAGCACGGCGAGCGAGACTTCAGCAATCACCAAAACATTGCTCCACTGCCGCACCCGTGAGCCCCCGGCCTGGCGAGTAGTCTTCAAAGACTCCTGCAAATCGAGTTTAGAAACCGCTCGCGCGGCCACAAGACCAAAGGCAACACTGATCAGCGCCACTGCCAGCGTCATAAACGCGAACACACGCGCGTCGATACTGAGTTCCTGTGCCCTCGGCAAAATTGATGGACCAAGCGCCGCGAGCAGGTCGATCCCCCAGTTCACGAACACGAGGCCCAGTGCGGCAGCAAGGATCGCGAGCAACAGTCCTTCGACCAGCAACTGCCTGACGAGTTTCCAACGACTTGCACCGAGCGCCGCGCGAATCGCGAGTTCCTTGTGGCGCCTCGCCGAGCGCATCAACAACAGATTCGCGACGTTGGCGCACGCAATCAGCAACAACAACCCAACTGAAAACAGCAGCACCAGCAACGGGCGGCGACTACCGCCGACTATCTCCTCCTGCAATGGCATCACGGTGATGTGCCAACCGCCGTCCTGGCCATTTGGGCCACGATAGCCAGGCAGCTCCCGCTCAAATCGCTGCGCGAGCGCGTTCATGTGGGAGCGAGCCTGTTCCACCGTGACGCCCGGCGCGAGCCGTCCCAACACGTTAAGGAAGTATGGACCACGACGGCTCGCGACCTGCTCTTGCGTGAACGTCAACGGCACCCAAACATCCGCCGGCTCGCCTCCCGTAAAACTCGGATGCGGAAACTGAAAGACGGGCGGCATCACGCCAATTACCGTATAGCTTTCGTTATCGAGCGTGATGCTCTGATTGATGATGCCGCGATCTCCGGCGAAGCGCCGTCGCCAAAAACCGTTACTCAGCACGACGACACGATTGCGACCGCTTGTTTGCTCATCTTCAGTGAAGACTCTGCCCACCGCGGCTTGCGCCTCCAGCATCGGAAACAGATTGGCGGTGACTGTCGCGCCGCGAATGCGTTCCGGTTCCGAACCACTCGAGACGTTGAAGCTGTGATTTGTATAACCGGCGACTAAATCGAAGACTTGTCGTTGTTGCGAGTAGTCGTAAAACTCGGCCGCCTTGGCGGACAAACGTTGAATGTTGAGCGCGCGATAATTTCCCCAAACCATTTGCAGGCGATCGGAGTTTGGAAACGGCAACGGGCGCAGCAGGACTGCATTAACCACGCTGAAGATCGCGGTGCTCGCGCCGATGCCGAGGGCGAGCGTGATCACAACCACCGCAGCAAAGCCCGGTTGCTTGAAAAGACTTCTCAGTGCGTAGCGAAGATCTCTCAAAATATTTGGCCACGGATCTCCACGGATTTACACCGATCCGTGTTTATCCGTGTAAATCCGCGGCTAAGTTTTACTCGTACCTCAACGAGATCGTGGGTTCAACCTTTGTCGCCCTTCGTCCTGGCAGATAACACGCCAGCAGCGCCACTGCGACCAGGATTGCCGTGATGCCGCCAAACGTCGTTGCATCTGTCGGTTCAACGCTGAAAAGCATCGTGGCCATGTATCGCGTCACCCAAAACGCCAATCCCAATCCAATGGCGACGCCAATCAGCGCGAGCTTCATTCCGTGGCCCAGGTTCGAGCTTCTGCGCGTCGTCAGCCGTGCCTAATTTGACTCTCTTGCCAACCGGGTCTTCATCAGGCCATCGGCTGAGACCTGGCCCGTGACCACGCGATCTGCTTTGCCGGCGCCGGTGAGTTATAGCTGGCGCGATTGTAGACGCCCATCTTTTCAAACGACTGGTTGTGGTTGCGCCAGTCAGTAAAGTTTGGATAGGAGATCGACATCTCATCGAGCACGGGACTCTTTTCGTTCACGCCGTAACGCACGTCTTGCCAAAGTGTTGATGACATATGTTCTCCTATGTCAGATTGGTCGTCTCACTCGTACCGCAGCGCGATCAAAGGATCGACTTTTGTTGCGCGGCGCGCGGGAATGTAGCACGCCAGCAGCGCGACGATCGTCAACACACCAGCGACAGCGATGAACGTCGTTGCATCGTTCGGCGTCACGCCAAACAACAAACCACGAATCAAACGCGTCAACGCAAACGCACCAATCAAACCTATCACCTCACCCGCAAGCGCCAGCATCATCCCTTGCCTCAGCACGAGTTTCAACACGTCGCCGGCCTGCGCGCCGAGCGCCATGCGAATTCCCATCTCCTGCGTGCGTTGCGTTACCGCATGCGACAACAGTCCGTAGATACCAACCGCTGACAGCAGCATCGCCAACCCACCGAACAATCCCATCAGCAACATGTTCAGACGGCGCTGCGCGATGCTGTCGGCAACGACTTTCTCCAGCGTGCTGACGTTTGAGATCGGTTGATTCGGATCGATGGACCAGACGGCCCGCCGCACAGCGCCGGCGATCGAGAGCGGATCGGTCGTCGTGCGCACCAGAATCGTCATGTCATCCAACGGTGCTTGTGAAGCCGGAAGATAGTAAGCAGGCTCGGAAGGCGCGTCGAGCCCGGCGAGCTTAACGTCGCGCACAATGCCGACGATTTCAAAAGAAGTCAGCTTCTGGTTGTCCCAAATCCTTCCGGGCGGCCCAGGCTTAATCCGTTGGCCCAGT
>DASUPR010000472.1:0-3655 GCA_036281015.1 Pyrinomonadaceae bacterium | reverse complement strand
CGCAACACGGTAAAGCGATCAGCGATCTGGCGCACTTCTTCGAGGAAGTGGCTGATGTAGATGACGGAGATGCCTTCAGAGCCGAGTTTGCGGATCAGCGTGAAGAGGTTCACGACGTCGTCGCGTTGCAGACTGCTCGTTGGTTCGTCCATCAGGATGATGCGCGCGCGTGCTGCGAGCGCGCGTGAGATCTCGACGATCTGGCGAGCGGCGACTGACAGATCCCCGACACGTTTTTCCGGACGGATGTCTGCGTGATGAAACGTGCGCAGCACTTCGTTTGTGCGTTCTCGCAGTTTGTTGCGATCGAGCCAGCCGAAGCGTGAGGATTCGATTCCCATGAGCACGTTTTCGGCCACGGATAGATGCGGACATAAAGACAATTCCTGATGGATCAGCGCGATGCCGTGTGTGCGTGCGTCGAGCGGGCTCGTCGGTGAATACGTTTGTCCGTCGATCTGCATGTGGCCGTCGTCTGGTTTCAGCGCGCCGGCGATGACGTTCATCAACGTGCTCTTGCCGGCGCCGTTTTCGCCGATCAGCGCGTGTACTTCGCCCGGGCGCAGTTCGAGATCCACGCCGTCGAGCGCGACGGTTGGACCAAACGATTTACGGATGCCTTTTAAAGAAAGAGAACTCATAGTCCGTAAAGCTCGCGTGCGGGGGTCACTCGATGCCGTTCGTTCGAGCCGGTGATCGCGAGAATGCGAACCTGGTCGTTGTTCGGCAAAGTCAACGTCGTTGCATTCGCTGGAACTTCGATCTCGTAAGCAAAGAGGTACGAGTAAGCATACGCCTCATTCGTGCCGGACGCAGTGTGGTGGTGGGATGCGAACCATGCAAGCGGCGCGCGCTTGATGAAACCGGGCGTGATGCCGGTCATCTCGCCGTATTGATCGATGCGCGTGCGCGTGCGTTGCAGGACTGCGGCGATGTCGGGTGGTATGTCGGGTGGTGGCGTGCGCGGCGCGAGTTGAACTTCGGTTCGTTTCCATTGGCGGTTGTCCCATTGTCCGATGAAACCGTTCCAGCGCTGGATCGTCAGACTCTTTGTTTCGCTTCCGACGCGAAACGTGACTTTCTGATCGTCGTTGACCGCGGCGGCGAGAATATAAAGACGTCGCACTCCGTTTGGGAGTTGAATAGTTTGCCCGCGCGGGACCACCGCGTTTGCGTTTCCAGGCGCCATGCGAAAGGTTATGCCGCTGTACGCGATTTCGCGCGGCAACATTTCGGCCGGTAAAGCAGATCCTTCTCCGTCAAATCCGGCTTTTATCCTTTCCCCGTCGGCGGTCGCCACTGCGAGATCGTAGGGGACAGGGATTTGACGCGATTGCGGAAAGGCCGATCTTAGGGAGGGCGCCGCTAGCTTCACCGCAAACGTGCGTGGCTGAAACCGACCTAGACTCGTCGCCAACTCTCCTTTAATTATTCTCGCTTTGCCAAGTGGCAACTCCTGGCCGTTAACTTCACGCGCCGCAATCACCGGCGCCGGAAACGAGATTCGAACGTCCGGCGCGGCGCGCCCGTCGAGTTCAACGATGCGCACGATAACTTCATCACTCTCTTCCGCTTTCTTCAGCGCAAGCACCCGCACGCGATTGGTATTTAAGTTCATGATCGAAAATCTCTTCCCCAGGCGGCCGGGGTGTTTCGAACTCTGAAACGCAATGAGCGGTTGATTCAAACGCTGCGCGTGCCAGTCTGTTTGATCGCGACGCCAATCACCACCGTGCGCCGCGAGACCGTAAACAAATTCATGCCGGCCCCAATCCTGCGTTGCCTGATCCGCATAACCTGCTCGTGGACCAATGCCCGGCGTGCGCAGCAGCGTCAAACGAAGCGTCTGATCATCCGGCTTGTCCGAACCGTACTTGCAGTCCGACAGGATCGTGACACCGAAAGATCCGCTTTTATCCGTAAGGTCGAACCACTGATGCGACGGCACCTCAAACTTCCGCTCGTCATTGTTCCCGCGTTCGATCGTGCCGATTCCCTCGTTGTACGTCGCTTTTGGATTTGACGCCGTGAGCGGAAACGTCGCTTTGAGATTTGCGTTACCCGTTTTCCATTCAATGACGTTGCTGAACTCGACGCGCTTGCCGGCGTCGCCAGCGGACAAACGCACAGTCTGCTGAAACTTCGAACCTTCCGTTTCACGCACCACTTCAATCGCCACACGCACGGGACCATTCTCGACAACACGAATCCGCGCTGGCCCACTGACGTAAGCACGCGGCGCTTTCTGCTGATCCGTCCAATCCATGTTCCATGCCGGCCACTGCGCGGGCGTGTCGTGCTTGATCGCCAGCCGCAGCGGCGCATCGAGCAATTCACGATTTAGTTTCTTGTCGAAAACACTCGCAACGTCTCCATCCCGATTCAGCTCCACTCGATAACGGTCGTTCTCCAACGACAAATCCGCAACTTTTAAGTTCGTCGCCTTGGACGTCTCGCGCCTAAATCCCGAGTAAACGGCGTAACCAACTGACGGCGCCTTCGCTACAAACAATACCTTTACTTTCCCGTCTTCTTCGCCAATTACCTGTCCCGGCACTTCACGCCCGTCTGGTCCAACAAAAACAATCGGCCCGCCAGAAACCGGCAAGGCCGCCTCAACCACATCTTCACGCTCAATATTGAGTGGGTTGTAAACAACGATCGGCACACCACTGCTCTGCGTGTCCAGTTCCGCGGCAATCCCTTCAGTCGCGCTCGTCAACACACTCGCAAACTGATTCAACGCGATCACGTCGTCGTTCCACGAAAACTCAAACGCTTTCGGCGTCGACGTTCCCGGCAAAATGTCGTGAAACTGACCACCCATCACGAGCGTCCACGCATCATTCAACCGCTGCTGCGGATACGCGCGCGCACCCAGCCACGCCGCGCCAACCGAAGCCTTCTCAGCCGCATCGGCAAGCAGTTCGTTTTGACGATTCCAAAACTTCTGATAACTCTGCGACGTGATCGAGCCCGCGGAATGATCCGTCAACAACAGATCGCCTTCGTAACGCGGCAGTCCCTTGATCTGCTCGGGACGTATGTTGAGAAACATCTCTTCAGCAGTCGCGGACACGACCTTTATTGGACCATCGCCAACCACCGGCGTTCCGGGAACCAGCGCCGGGTTCCTCGTCACGATGGCTTCCATCATGCGCACCGAATCTTCTCGCGGCGCACCGCCCGTATCGCCAGTGCCGTAGTAATGGTAGTCAGTGAAGACGCCACTCAGCTTTCCGTTGAGATGAACGCGCCGTGGCCAGTCTTCTTCACGGCTGGACCCGGTTGGACCATGACTCGGACTGTTGCTGATGTCTCGCCTGATCTGACCGCCGTAACTTCCCGGATTCAGCGCCGCGATCACGCCGCGTCCATCCGGTCCCTGCCACCAGCCAACGTTGAATGGAATCCCGTTTGCGGAGTTCCACGTCAACTTCTGCGTCGAGAAGCCCTTGATTCCGGCGTGGGCCAGGATGCTCGGCAACGAAGCTGGAAATCCAAAACAATCGGGCAGCATGTATTCCGCGCTCGTCTTGCCAAACTCGCGCTTGAAAAACTGAGTGCCGTAAAGAATCTGGCGTAAGATCGACTCGACGGACGGCACGTTCACATCGCTCTCTTCCACCGACGAGCCGGCCGGAAACCACCGGCC
>DASUPR010000471.1:0-11732 GCA_036281015.1 Pyrinomonadaceae bacterium | reverse complement strand
TCCCATCAGTGCCGCATAGCGCGCGGCGACTTTTTCCACCGCGCTTTCGGCGTTGCGATCGCCGAGCACGGCGACCGTTCCACCACTGCCGCCGCCCGTAATCTTGGCGCCGAAGAGTCCCTTGTCTGGTCCTGTCGCTCTTACGAGTTCGACCAACAAATCAGTAGCCTGTGAACCAAGTCCGCACGCTGAATAGCTGTTGTGCGATTCGTACATCAGTTTTCCCAACGAGATCTTTTCGTCCTCACTCAAACCGCCGGGACGTTGCAGCAACTCGGCGAAGCGGCGCACGCGGAAGTTTTCGTAAATCGGATGTCTCGCCGGCGCGCCAATCGCGTATGTTCGATCGCGCTCAACTTTAGTCACGCTGTCGCTCGTGTTTCCAAACCGCGCGAGAAACTCCGCGCCGAGCATCGAGTGTGGTAAATGCCGGGCAAACTCTTCCTCAAACTCGTGCGGCTCGATGTTCGCTAGGTAATCCGCGTCTAATCCAGCAACCTCCGCGAGAATCCGCAACCCCATGAACGCACCCGCTCGCACCGATCCGTAATCACCACCGCCAATCGAGTGGCGCACTCCGGAATCCAATCCCCAAACTGCCAATTCCTCAGGTAGCTTGATCGATCCAACCAATTCCGCAGGCTGACAGACGAGCGCGAGTAGTTGATGCGCTTCCCCACAAGTTGCCGTCATCTGGTCCATCACACCACACGGCGCGCCGACAACAAGGTTCTCGACTCGCTGACACAGCAGTGCGAGATCGCGTGCGTTGATTTCAATATTGAACGCCGCAGCGACCGCGCTCATCGTTGCCACTTCCAAAGCTGCCGACGAACTCACGCCTTTACCCGCAGGAACACGCGACGAAATCAACAGACGTGCTCCGTGACTGAATCGCGTTCCCAGTTCGCGCGCCAGAACCAGAAAAACTCCGGCCACGTAAGCTGCCCACGCGTTAGCCGGATCACTCGAGAAATATGCGCGAGCCTCGTCGTATTCGATCAGCACGCCTTCGTGCTCGAGGTCCGCCAACGGCATCTCGAAACTCAAAGCCCGTGTTTCGTTGTCGACGAGACTGACGATGCTGATTCGCGGCGCCTCATCCTTTTGCAGCGCCACGAGCGTGGCCTCCGCGATCGGCAACTCCAGCACGAGCGAGCCTGAATAATCCGCGATGCCGCCCATCACATCGAGCCGGCCGGGCGCGCGCGTGACCGTGACCTCAGACTGCGGATCGAAAAACGTTCTCAACTCCGGCAGAGCATGATCGTCGAGCGCGCCAAGCGTTTCGAGAAACTTCGAAACGTCGCTCAGACCGTGTGCATTGCCGCGAACGATTTCGTAACCCACGTTGCTTAATTAATCGATCAAACCGCGTTCTTTCAGCGCCGCATGCAATAACGGCTCGATTTGTCGCTGTATCCAATCATTGGCGTACCCGGCCCAGGAAAGGTCCGGATCGACTTGCAGTGGAGTGTGTAGACGCCCGCCACGCTCGTCAGTCACGATGACGCCGGCCTCGCGCGCGATCAGTTCCGTACAGATATCGTAGGGATGACAGCAGATCCCCAGCGCGAGTCCGCGGCGTTTCAGCAGCGACTCGGTCAAAGACCGAACATCGGCTACAAAGCGATCGTGGCCCATCATCAACTCGTAGAGTTGTCCGCCTGAAGACAGGTACTGATCTTCGAAACAGTGCGCCTTGCCCGGTTCAACCGGACCGAGCGCGCCGCGCACGATCTCCTCGTCGATCGCGGCAAGTTCATCGCGTACGCCGGGAAAGAAACGGGCAATCATTGCAAAGCCGTGCCTGATCGTCGTCGCGCGCGACGGCCGGAGCGACAGTGGTTTTCGTTCCTGTGTCAGGCGGTTGAACCGCTCGGCGTGAGCGCCTTTGCCGGGCATGGCCCAAAGCACATCGCAAAGGTGTTGCTTCACCAGCGGTATTTCGGTCTGAACTGCGAGCTGTATGTCAGCCAGATTGGTGGCGGCGCCGCGATTTCGCGCTACGCCCGTCAAGATCCACGCACTCCGTTTCTGGTACATCAATCCCCGCGTGCCGTCGATCGGATCGACAATCACACGCCAAACTGCGTCACTCTCGTTTGCGCCAACCGGCAACACGACCTGTCCATCACCGATTCCTTCCGCAATCAACACGATCGGCGTCCCGCTCGCGATCTTTTCCGCAAACAGTTCGACGAGCAGTTCCTCACTGACGCGATCGATTGCATAGATCGTGTCACCTTGCGAATCGTCATCGGCGACACCGGAAAGCTCCTCGAGATCGGCGCGTTCGCACTGCGCGACCACGGCATCGCGCACTAGTTCATGAATCTGCCGGATTGGACCAAGCAGATCCGCCACATCCGGACCATCGCTGCTCATGCTTGCTCCTGCGAATGATGCTTGTAGTGCAAGTCCGATTGCTCACGTAGTTCCGCGGCCTTCTCTTCGGGCGCCGTGTCAGAGAGAAAGTTGCCGCCGCCGATTTCCGGTCCAGCCAGGTATTTGAGCAGGTTCGGACGGCGCAGCGGGGGATGGAATTCGATGTGAAAATGGAAACCCGAATAGTCGCCGCCGTCCGTGGGCGCCTGATGCAAAGGCATCACGTACGGAAACGGCATCTGCCACAGATTGTCGAACTTAACCAGGACTTGTTTCAGCAACGCGGCGAAGTCGTGCAACTCGTTGTTTGCGAGTGTGGCCAGACTCGCGTGCGTGGCCTTTGGCGCGACAAAAACCTCGTAAGCATATCGCGCAAAGTAAGGAATAAACGCGATCGCGGTTTCGTTCTCGCAGATGATGCGGCGGCCGTCTTCCTTTTCAGCGCGAATCACATCCTGAAAAAGAACGCGTCCCGTTTTCGCGAGATGACGTTGACTCGCGAGCGCTTCGGTTTCGATCGTTTTAAAAACAAAGTTCGTCGCGTAGATCTGGCAGTGCGGGTGTGGATTCGAAACGCCGACCGCTTCGCCTTTGTTTTCAAAGATCAGCACGTGCTTGATTTCATCCAGTGCGCTGAGCTCTCGATACTGGTCCTGCCACACTCCGAGAAGGTTCTGGATCGCGGCGGGCTGGAGCTCGCCAAGTGCAAGGCTGTGATTTGGACTGTAACAAACAACGCGCGCGATTCCGGTCGCGGGCCGATTGCGATAAATGCCGGTCGGTTCGGAAAGTTTTTGCGGGGCGTCGAAGCCGACGCACGGATGATCGTTATCAAAAACGAAGGTGCTGGTGTAGTTGTCGTTACGCGCGCCGCTGACGCGCAGGTTGCCGGGACAGAGATAGCAGTCAGCCACGTATTCCGGCAGTGGCTCTTCGCTGTGTTCAATCGTCTCACCGCTCCAGGGCCGGTTTTGCCTGTGAGCGGCGATGATGACCCACTCCTCGCGTAATGGATGCCAGCGCTCTTCCCAGTACATAACTCTTTCCGTCAAACAGACTTCATTGAAGTGACACTTGCAAACGAGTTACAGAAGCGGGCGCGAAGCGATAGGAGATCGCGCCGGCGTTGACCGTAACCGGCTCGTTGTGCGGTTGCACGGCGTTTGGGTTCGCAAATGTGTTGTGCGCGTGAACGTCAGGCGTTGCCAGCACCCGCGCTTGTGCGGTTGCCGCCCGCGCGCCGCGCACTACAATCTCCGTCTCGCGCGGTTCGCTGAGATGAGGGTTCGTGACCGTCAATGTCAGTTGCTTGCCGTTAATCGATGCCGAACCTGACAAACCCCAGAACTCCGCCGGTTTGTCTACGCGCGTGTATTGCACTTCCGGAGCACTGAAAACCGCGCGCACAGAGCGCCCACCCATGTGCGGCACAAACATCTCAAACACATGAAACGTCGGCGTCGTGGTGAACTTGTCTTCGTGAGCGAGGAAGAGTGAGTGCAGGCAGTTGATAAGCTGCGCGACGTTTGCCATCGCCACCTTGTCCGCGTGCCGGTTGAAGGTGTCGAGCGTGAGTCCGGCAAGCACGGCGTCACGCATCGTCGATTGTTGGCCCAACAAATGTGTCGGATCTACCTCGGATCCGGGTTTGTACCATGCGCCCCACTCGTCGCACACAAGCTTCACGCGGTGCTGCCGATCGTATTCGCCCATGATGGTCCAGTGTTGATTGATGAGCGACTCCATTCGATCTGCCTCGCGCAGCAGTTCGTAATACTCCGCCTCGTCGTAACGAACTGCATCGCCCTTGGCGGCGAACCAATCGTTTGTTTTGCCGAGTCCGAGGTTCCAGGCGTAATGATGAAGGCCCCAGCCAAAGATGCTGCCAAACAGCCCGCGATTCTTTTCCGCAGTCTTCGAAAAGAACCCGCGTGTCCAGTTGAAGTCGTCGACGTTTGCGCCCGAGGCGATGAAACTCAGGTTGACGCCGTAACGCGGAACGGCGGCGGTAAAGCGTCTGTACTCGGCAGCGTACTCTTCGGGTGTCAGATTTCCGCCGCAACCCCACGTCTCATTGCCCACGCCCCAGAATTTCACGCCAAACGGATCGCGGTTCGGTAATTCACCGCCGGCGCGTGTTTCCGCGAGGGTCGTCGAGCCCGCGGGCGAATTGCAGTACTCGATCCACTCATAGAATTGCTGCGCGCCGAGACCACGCACGTTCGCCGCGAGATATCCTTCGGCGCCCGAGAGTTGGCAGAAGCGAAGAAATTCGTTAGTGCCAAAGTGATTCATCTCAAACTTCCATGGACCAACAGGGGCGTTCTTGGGCCACTCGGGTGCATCGGCCCAGAAGTTTGTTCGTTTCGGACGTCGAGCACGTGGGCCAATGCCATCGCGCCAGTCATAACTGTCGGCGAAGCAGCCGCCGGGCCAGCGGATGACCGGCGCTTTGATACGTTTGAGCGCGTCGACGAGGGCGGTGCGAATGCCGCCTGTATTTGGGACTTTGGAATTTTCGCCGACCCAGATACCGTCATAGACCACGCCGCCGAGGTGTTCCGCGAAATGGCCGTATATGTTTGGACTGATCGTGCCGATCTCTTCGCCGAGCAGGACTTCGATACGCGAATCGGCAACGCGGGACGATTGCGCCAGGCCTCGCGCACGCTCGACCAAAATCCCGGCGCCGGCCACGCCCACACCACGTAGGAATTCACGTCGTTTCATTTTTTAGTCACGGATAGCGTGGATTCAAAAACGCACGTTGCTCAATCTCTTCACAACTTCTCGCAGCTCTTCGTCGTCGCGCTTTTTCTGCGCGGCATTTAGCCGCTTGAAGTTAGCCATTGCCGTCTGCGCTTCGGTGGTACGTTTCAGCCGGCCATACGCGAGCCCCAGTTGGTAATAGCCGTCGGGTACGTTTGGGTCGAGCTTGACGACCTGCTCGAATTCCGAGGCGGCCTCGGCCCATCTCTGTGAACGCATAAAAAGCTTGCCGAGTGAGAGACGCGCCGGCATGAAGGTTGGATCCATCTCGACTGACTGCCTGAGATGCTTTTCGATTACACGTGCGTCGGCATTCATCTGTTTCAACATCGCATCGGCGATCAGGTGGTGGACCACGGCGAGTTTCGTGTCGGCCTTCAAAGCGCGTTCATATATTGAGATGGCTTCCGCGTAGTCGCCGATTCGGGCTCTAATCAATCCGAGATATGCAAACGCAGGCGCAAACTTCGGATCGAGTTCGATCGCCTTTCTCAAGGCCCGCTCGGCTTCTTCGTTTTTATCGAGCTTGAAATTTGCGTAGCCGAGTGCGAACCAAAGACGCGATGATGACGGAAACTCCTTTAGCGACTCTTCAAGTCGAATCACAGCGGCCGCCGGCGCATTCGCATTCGTCAACAAGACGGCGTAAGCGAACCGGTTCTTTTCAGACTTTGGATCGCGTTGAATGGCAAGACGCATCGCCGGGATCGCGTTCTCCACGTGACCGCTTTGCTCGTAAACCTCGGCCAGCAGAACGTACACCGGAGCCGGATCGTTACCGCGCGCAACTGAGGCCTCGAGCGTGCGCCCGGCTGCGGGTAAATCCTTACGCGCGAGGTAAACGCGTGCGAGTCGCACGACCGATTCAGTGTCCGCTGGATTGGCGCTGACTGCCGCACTCAACTCGGCTTCAGCTTCCTGCAACAGTCCAGCCTCAAAAAGCGCAGCGCCCAGTTCAGCACGCGCCGCAGACGCGCCAGCCGCCGCTCCGCTCTCCGTAGCCAAAGCCGCGGCGTACTTCTGGTAATAAGTCGACGCGGCGGAATGGTCCTTGAGACGTAATGAGATTGCGGTCAGCGCGCGGGCGATTTCGACGTCAGGCTCGATCGCCAGGGCACGTTTGAACAACTCTGAAGACGCGCGCAGATCGGCGTCAGTGCCACCGGCAAACCGGATCTGCGCGAGATTGGTCAAAGCGTTCGGCTGATTGGGATTGAGTTTGAGCGACTTCTCGAATTCGACCGCGGCCAGACTCGATCTTCCAGTACGCATGAGGATCGCGCCGTAGTTATTTCTCGCCGAAGCGCTGTTGGGATCGGCTTTGACCGCTGCTGCGAAATGCCGTTCGGCTTGTTTCAAATCACCGGCGCGGTCCGCGATGATGCCTAAGTATGTATGAGCGGTGACTTCATCTGCTTTGAGACTGATGGCCTTCTCAAACGCTGCGCGCGCGGCACTTGTGTCACCACGTTCGAACGCCGCTACGCCATCGTCAACAAATTGCCTCGCTTGTTGTGCGCGCGCCGGGACAACGGCCACAAAGAGACATGTGCAGCACAAAACGACTTTTCTAACGTCTTTAATCATTTGTGCTTTGACGCCTCTTTGTGGCCCTTTCACTAGAAGACGAACCTTCCGCCCACTTGAATGCGACGTGGCTGGAAGATGTCGGCGTTACGTGCGGAGATGCCGAAGTTTATGTCGTCAACGTTGACGTTTGGTATTCCAAAGCGCCCGCGATTGAAAACGTTGAAGAACTCGGCGCGTATTTCGAAGTAAGTCGTTTCAGTAATCTTCGTCTTCTTCATGAGGCTGAAATCCTCGGTGAAGAAAGGCTGCGCGCGCAGACCGCCATACGTCGGCGCTGAGTTGCCGAAGAACCGAAGCGGATCGGCGTAGTACGCAACGTATGCCGGGTTCACTGTTAGACCGCCGTCCAGCGAGAATGCGGGCGCGTTGCGGAAATCGAGCGGACGTGAAAACGCGCCCGGATTCAGATACCGATAATCCACACCACCCGCGGGAATTTCAGTATAGAACGGCTCACCTGTGATGTTGGGCCGCAAATTACCGAGGTAGCCCGCGAGTTGCAGGAAGTCTCTCTGTCCTCCCGCAACGAACGGCGTTAGCGCCGGCCCGCTACGATACCGGTGAATGCCGGTCACTTGGAATCCACCGAACAGGCGATCTGTCCAACCATCTTTATTCAGATAGCGTCGTCCTTTGCCGAACGGTAACTCAATGATGTAGTTGAAGACGAGCGAATGCGGCGGAATGTTGGGCGAGACCGAACGCAGTGGCCTGCGGTCGAACGGGTTCTGGATCACTCCGTTCAACGGCGAATCGCCGAAGATGTCTTCGCCCGCGTCAGTGATCAACTTCGCGAACGTGTACGAGAGTCCCGCCTGAATGCCGTTCGAGAAGCGACGCGTAACGTCAACCTTCCCCGCGTTATAAAAACTCTGTCCCTGACTTTCCAGCCGGTTGTTGATGATGCCGTACTGTGGAAATGCCCTCAGTGATTGCGCGACCGTGCCCGCGAAGGCGCCTCCCTGCGTACCGAAGCCGGGATAGACCGCATCGGGACTCGCCGCTAACGGTACCCCGACACTTGCAGCGAACGCACGTTCGACCGGCGTCACAGCGGAGAGTTGCTTTTGCAGCAACGGCAAACCGAGCTTCAGTGCGTTGAGCGGAATCTTGTTGATCGGATCGAAGTTTGAACGAAGACGCGTGCCTTTGCTTCCGATGTAGGCGACTTGGACCACGAACTGGTACGGCAACTCGCGCTGTATGTCGAGACTGTATTGCGCCGTCCGTCCGGTTTTGAAGTTCTTGTCGAAGTAGTCGAGGTCCGTGCGGTCCAGTTGGCCCACGGCCTGATCGTCCGGATTGGCTTGTGGTACGGACGGATAGTTATCGAGCGTGATAAACGCGTCGAGACCGCCATTGATGTTGACCGCGCCGGGACTGTATCCGAGCACGCCTGTGTTACCGAAGTCGTTATAAACAACCGGCGCGTAGTAGATGCCGTAGCCGCCGCGGACGACCGTCTTGTCATTCAGCGTGTAAGCAAAGCCGAAGCGCGGTCCCCAGTTGGTCCGGTCGGGATTGACGAGTCCGAAGTTCTCAGCCAGGAGTCCACCTTGGCCGTTTGCGCCGATGATGGCTCCGCGGCGTCCGCCTGCTGCCGGGTTCGGCGTGTCTGGATCAAAGCCACGCAGGAAACCGCGCGCCTCTTCACGCGGCCGGCCGTAGTCGTACCTGATACCGACGTTCACCGTGAGCTTCGGCGTGACCTTGATGTCATCCTGGACGAAGAAAGCATTTGAGAAAAATCGGAGGGCGGGGTCGATCGTCTGATTGCTGTTGAATGAAAACTCAGGTCTTCCGGTGATCAGACTGGCGATGGGCCAGCCCTGGTTGAAGTCGTTTGTGTTGGCGGTTTGATTGCTGCGGAAGTTGAAGTTACCGCCGATGTCGAAGTGCGCGGCGTTGTTCAACTGCTGGATGCGCACTTCGCCGCCGAATCTCCACGTATGGCGGCCTCTGAGTAGCGTTGCGACATCGCTGAAGTGCTCGGAGTTGTCCCGCACTCTGTTGTCGAAGAAGGTTGAACCCCCGGGCTGTAACGCTCGGGGATCGGTAGACGTGACAGCGTCGCCGTATCCCGGAAAACCAATCAACGGCAGGCCGAAATTCTGCGTTGCAGTGGGGCTTAGGCCGAGCGTGCTGGCCGCAATGCCACGCGTGAAGTTCCGATTTTGTACGTCGGAACGCGAGAAGCCGGCGTTGAAGTGGTTGATGAAATTTGGTGTCGCGGTCCAGTCGTGTTGCAAGCGCGCGTAATACGATTTGAAGATCTGGTTCCAAACTCCCTGTTGCACGAAAGGCTCGGGAAAACGCGGAAAGCCGCCCTTGACGCTGGGCAGCTTTCGAAATGTGTAACTGAAGTTGAGCGTCTGTCGATCGGTAACGGTCTGGGTGATCTTGGTTACGTAGTAATTCGTTTCGGCGGTCGCGTTGCTGTTAGCGCGAAAGTTGCGAAAGACGGTTGATCCATTAGGACCAGTCTGATTAGGCAGCGGAAAGAGATTGACGAAGTTTCTGCCGATTGGCGAGATAAGAGCCCCACCCAAATACTGATCCAGCCGGTTGCCCGGGATAGCCGTGCGCGCTCCCACGGGTTGCGACGGATCGAAGATCTGCACCGGCCCGCCGAAGAACTGAAGCACGTAAGGATCGGTCAACAACTCGCCGAAATCCCCATTGCGCATCCTCAGCGTCGGAACAGACACGTCAACTGTTTCAGATTGCGAAGTACGATAACCGCCGTAATTGAAAAAGAAAAACGTCTTGTTCTTGCCGCTCCAGAATGCTGGTCCACCCTCGCCGAAACGTGGCAGATAGAGCGGCCCGCCGACACTGAAACCATAATCAAACTGCCGATCAAGTGGTTTATCGAGACCCTGGATTCGATTGCGATCTATGTTTGCGTTGAGCGCGTCGTTGATATGGAAAAGGTAGGCTTCGCCGTGAAAGTCGTTACTGCCGGTCTTGATCGTGAAATTCACAACACCACCGGAAGAATTGCCAAACTCAGCCGAATAACTACTCGTCGAAAGCGTAAATTCCTGGAACGCGTTCGGACCTGGTGCGACTTCAGAGAAGAATGTGCCGTTCTCGCCGCGGCGTGTTTGGGCGCCGTCGATAAGAATGTCAGCGCCGAGACCCTGGCCGCCGTTGATGCGGAAGTTGGTGGCGTTCGTGCCGGTGCTGCCCGAGGTTGCGCCTGTCGGCGTGCGATCGTTTGACACCACGCTGCTGTCGAGGAAGATGAACGACAGTGGCGAGCGTCCGCCACTTTCAGCCGCAACCAGTAACGGCAACTCGCGCACTTGCCGCTCACTTACGTTGAGCTGTTGTGCCGGACTCTCCGTTTGCAGCACGGGAGTAGCGTCACTCGAGACCGTGACGGTGCTGACCATCTCGCCGACTTCAAGTGTGACGTCCACAGTACGGATCACTTGCACGGCGACTTTGATACCTTCAACGGAAGTGGTTTTGAAGCCGGTGGCTTCGACCTTGATGGTATAAATAACGGCAGGCAATTGTGGGATGGTGTAGTTTCCTTCGTCGTTCGTGCGTGCTTCGCGAGCCTCGCCCGTTTCAAGGTTCAGGGCCGTGACCTTTGCATCGGCAACTACAGCACCGGTCTGGTCGGTCACT
This sequence comes from Pyrinomonadaceae bacterium, assembly GCA_036281015.1. GTDB lineage: Bacteria > Acidobacteriota > Blastocatellia > Pyrinomonadales > Pyrinomonadaceae > PSRF01. The sequence goes on along the minus strand of DASUPR010000471.1, from coordinate 1,346 downwards.
CTGCCAGTTATCCCGCCGCGATCGCTTTGGGCATAGACCGGTGAAACACACACCAACATGAGCACGAGCAATCCAGCGATAGCTAAATTTGAAGTTCTCATATCCCACCTCCGAGGAGCTCAGACGCGAGCCGCGGTTTTGTTCAGACGGTACCTATAGAGACTCGGATAACAGCACAATGCAGCAAATTGCTGGGCGAACTTTGTGGTTCCAATAAACTGCCTTGTGTGTAAAACTTCCCGAATCGATTAGGGGTTTTGTCCATTTACACCACAAATGAACACCAAGTCAAGAAAATCTTTTACGAAATGTGGTGTTTTTCACAGGTAGCAAAGCTTGAATAAATCTGCGCAACTCGGGCTGTGTCTGTGCCTGCTCGTTACGTTTCCCGCGACGGCCTGGCAGCAGCAACCCGCGTCTCCGGCGGTGGTCCAAATCGAGGGCGACATCCGCCAGGTTCACGATCCAAGCATCATCAAGGACGGCGACACTTTCTATGTGTTCTCAACGCGCGCGGGTATTGCGATCAGGTGTTCGAAAGACCTGGTCCACTGGCGCCTGTGCGGCGATGTGTTCGCGCACCTTCCCGAATGGGCAGTAAAGGATGTGCCGCGCGTACGTGGCTTGTGGGCGCCGGACGTGTCTTACTTCAACGGCAAGTACCACCTTTACTATTCCGTTTCGACATTCGGCAGCAATCGCTCGAGCATTGGCCTGGCGACCAATGAGACGCTTGATGTGGCGAGTGAAAAGTACCGCTGGGTGGACCAGGGTAAGATAATGAGCTCAGAAGTTTCAGACGATTGGAACGCGATCGATCCGAACGTAGTGTTTGACGAACAAGCTCAGCCCTGGCTCTCGTTCGGCAGCTTTTGGGGAGGCATAAAACTCCGCAAGCTCGACCCGGCAACAGGCCGGCTGTCGTCTCAAGATCAGAACCTCTACTCGCTTGCCGGCCGTCCCCGAAGCTCAACGCTGCCGGGCGCGATCGAAGCTCCGCACATCATTCGCAAAAACAACTACTACTACCTCTTTGTTTCTTTCGACTTCTGTTGCCGTGGAAAGGACAGCACCTACAATATCCGCGTTGGCCGTTCGCGGCGTGTTACTGGTCCATACGTCGATCGAAACGGCCAGCCGATGTTGGAAGGTGGCGGAACATTGGTTATCGAAGGCTCAGGCCGGTGGGTTGGACCAGGACACTGTTCCAGTCTGCAAGAGAAGGACGGTGACCGGCTCGTCTATCACGCTTACGATACGGAGTGGCGTGGTGTCGCAACGCTGCGGATTGCGTTGATTCGCTGGGACGCGGAAGGTTGGCCCACAATCGCACGTAATTAAGCCCG
>DASUPR010000470.1:0-29857 GCA_036281015.1 Pyrinomonadaceae bacterium | reverse complement strand
TAGCGAAATAAACTTCGCCAATCAGTTGAGGAGACTGGGCAGCGAGATAAAGCGCTTCAGCGGCGTCTTCAGCATAGAGGGCGTTTCGTGTTTGCTCGCCGTTGCCAAAGATGCGGATCGCCTCATCGCGCCGGACGAGGTCGATGAAGTAGTTGATGAAACCAAACTCCGGAAAACCCTTACCGTATGGACCATAAAGGTTCGCAAACCGCAGCACAATCGTTTTCAGATCGTGTACGCGGTTGTAAATGCGATAGTACTTTTCGGCGACGCCCTTGTTTGCGGAGTAAATATCGAGCGGCCGCTCGACGTGATCTTCGTCAACCAGGTCGCCGACTGCGCGGCCAATCACCGTGCTGCTCGACGCGTAAACCACGACAGCTTTGCGATTCAACAAGCGAACCGTTTCGAGCAGCTTCAAATTACCGAGACAGTTTATCTGCGCATCGAGCAGCGGGTTCTGCAACGAACGCGGATGTGATGTTTGTGCGGCGAGGTTGATGATCACGTCCTGGCCCTGGACCGCACCACCGATGACGGATTCGTCGTTCATGCTGCCGCGCACGAACGTTATTCGATCCCAAACGGGTTCGAGATGTGCGGTGGTGGCGTGCAGCTCAGGCTCGAGCGAGTCAAGCACTGTGACCTCGTTGTTCGGATCGCGCAGGCAGCGCCGCACGGTGTGTGCGCCGAGAAAGCCGGCGCCACCGATTATCAGGATCTTCACTCGGGTTGACCTCCGATAAATGCGCGCAACGTCATATCAATGCCTGTTTGAAGTTTGATTTGCGGTTCCCAGCCGGTCGTGGAACGGAGGCGGCTGTAGTCGGCGATAAACTCGCGCCATTCGATCGGCGCAAGCTCTGCTTCAGTGTCGACGAGCACTTCGACCGGCGGCCGGTCGAAGCGCTCAACCTGTTGCGCGATCTCGTTAACGATTTCTCTCAACGTGTAGCCTTCGCCGCTACCGACGACGTATTTGGCGCCCGGCGTGATCCCTTCGCTCGCGGCAACGGCGCAGATGGCGCGCACCGCGTCTTCTACGTAAACGAAGTCGCGCACGCACGCTTGATTGCGATAGAGGTACAGCGGTCCGCCTGCGAGCGCGCGGCGCATGATGCCGTTGAGGACCACGCGCGATTCGAGATCCGCGTCTCGCGCCGGCAATGGACCATAGATATTGGCGAACCGTAACGCGGCCGCAGGAATGTCGAAGTTTTCGGCATAATGACCGATGTACTTTTCCGCAGTGTGTTTATTGATCGAGTAAAGCGAGAGCAGTTGATCCGGCGTCTCTTCATTTACCCGAGGTGACGTGGGACAGCCGAAGAGATTCGCGGAGCTTGCCTGAACTATTCGCGGTTTGAGTTGGAGTTCTTTACAGGCGTCGAGCAACTCAAGCACGGCTGCTGCATTGATGGCCAGATCCCGCTCCGGTGCGTGCTGGGAGTTGCGATAATGCTCGTAGGCCGCGAGATTCACGATAACGTCCGGCTGAGTTTCGTGCAGCAGGTGACGCCAGAAGGATGTCGCTGAAAGGTCCCCATAACGCGAAGTCACCGTTGCCTCAGTTTCGGCAGGCGCAGGTAAAAACTCTCGTTCATGGACCAAAGCAACAATGTGACAGCGAATGCTGTAAAGCGATGCCAAAAGCGCTGTGCCGAGATAACCGCCGGCGCCGGTGATGAGAATGGTCTTGTCTGTGAGTGACTGAACGTACTCGTTGCGCAACTTCGGTTGTGGCAATGGCGCTGTTATGGTTTCCGCCGGCATCGATACGAAACGCGACCCATCAATTTCATTCGCGCTAACCTAGAGACTGCGCGCGCGCCTGCGCGGCTCTTGAAGAAGCGCTGCAGCTCAGGATCGAAACGAGCGCTGCGCAGGTATGCAGGCCGTTGAAAATCTATCGGCGTGTTCTGATGCCACGACTGAATGCCATCAAAATCCGGCCGCAGCATCTCGTTCAGATCGCGCTTGCGAAAGAAGACCATGTGGCGTGGGAAGTCATAACAAACACCGTACCGCCCGAAGATTCGGCCGTCGACCGAATCGCGAATGACCGTGGAGAAAAGAAACTCGCCGCCGGGCTTAAGTTTTTGCGCTACACGGCGCACCACGTCGAACGGGTTAACAAGATGCTCCAGCACCATCTCAGCCACGATCGCGTCAAACCAACCGTCCGGATAAGTCTCGAGAGCGGTTTCAATCGTTGCTGTTTTAACTGTGAAACCGGAGCTTCGCGCAATGCGCGCGGCCGAGTCAGAGAGTTCAACGCCATAGAGATTTTGCCAGCCCAGATCGCGCAACCTCTTGAGCGTCTCGCCCGTTCCGCAACCAAGCTCCAGCAGACGCCCTTCGTCTACAAACCGCGGCACGAGATCACAGCCGGCACGCCAACGGGCCGCGCGCGAAAATACCCCACCCATCGCCGCTCCAACACTCGCAACTCTGCTCGGATCAAATCTGTGTTGATAACCCAGTCGTTTCAAAAATCCGTGGTTCCAACCTCGCCATGCATTTCGCAACAAGTTCGCCGGTCGCGGCGGCGCAAATGGACCACGAATCGACTCAGCGTGCGGGGCGTAAGTGTCGGGATAAAGCAGCGCGATGTCGGCTTCGACCGGACGCGGATTTTGAAACCACAGCCCGCAATCGTCACAACTCTCCGCGTAGAACGTGCCCGGCAATCCGTAGATGTAATCGTGCGCGGTGTAGACCGGCGTCGAGCGCAAGCTGCGGCAACGCGGACACGCAACTCGTTCCAGTCGGATCTCAGGCAACTGAAACTCGCGCGCGGCGTTTATTCTGGGCACTGTCGACGAAAGAGCAAGTTGCATTGTCGAGGCAATTGATGAGTCAACGGGAAGTTGCTCATATCAAACACGCGGTCGAGCGCCGACTTGAAGATCAATCGATACCCGAGCGCTTCGATTTTCTGGACCAGTTCGTCGAGATTGAAAAACCAAACCGCAAGGACCGAACCCGGCACGTTCAACTGCGCGCTCACAAACGTCGGAACGTCACCCGCTGGAACAAACGTGAAGAGCCAGTGCGAAGGCTTCAAAGCCGAGAGATCGTTCAGCAGGTTTTCATACTCTTCAACAAACTGAAGCACGCCACTCAAAACCATCACATCAACACTTTCAACATCTCGCGGCAGCTCCGACACAAACCTGACCGACGGAAAATCGCGGAGCAGCCCGCGTCCACGCTCGCAACTCTCATGGTTATCAACGATGAGATATTCGAGAGGCATCTCTGCTGCAATCGAGCGCCTCACGTTTGCGAATCCAACCCCCATCCCTCCACCGAAGTCGAGCACACGAGCCGGCCTCGATGAAGCCACCAGCAGCGAAAGCAGCGCGTGATACTGCGGGACGTTAGGGGCAACCCCGGCGCGATCGCCACGAAGAGCTTCAACCGCTGTTCGCGTGTATCGCTCCATGTCTCCGAGCCATTCGTCGCTTTCGAAGCCCTGGCCCATAGTCGGCACTTCCCCAAACTTTGCGTAAACACCGTCCCAAATGAACGGCTCCTTGTTGGCCCACCGCGCAACAACCTTAACTACGGGACTGCGCAGTAACTTACGCACGCTTCTGCAACCTTCCGAATCTCTGCTTCAGTTAACTCCGGATATATCGGCAACGACAAAATCTCTTTCGCAATCCGCTCCGTGTTCGGCAAGCTCCCGGCTTCACCAAATCGACGTGCGTACGCCGGCTGCAAATGAACCGGCACGGGATAATGGATCGACGCGCCGATGCCTTCGCCGCGCAATCGCGCCAGCAGATCGTCTCGTTCGGTAGATCTCACAACGTAAAGATGAAACACATGCGTCGCATCAGCACGGCGCCGCGGCAGGATCAAATCCGAATCACACAAAAGCTCGTCGTACAAAGCCGCAATTTCGCGCCGGCGCTCGTTATCTTCGTCGAGATACTGCAATTTCACGCGCAGTACCGCGGCCTGCAACTCGTCAAGCCGTGAATTCCAACCACTCACATCGCTGACGTAGCGTTCAGAATTCCATCCGTACTCGCGCAAACAACGCACCTTCTCACCGAGCGACGGATCATTCGTCACCACGGCGCCGCCATCCCCAATCGCACCCAGGTTCTTCGTGGGGTAAAAACTGAAGCACGCAATGTCGCCCCATGAACCAACGCGTTTATCGCGATAGTCAGCACCGTGAGCCTGAGCGCAGTCTTCAATAACCTTCACTCCATGCTGCCGGGCGATAGAGATGATCGCCGCGAGGTCCGCAGGCTGACCGTACAAGTGGACGGGGATTACGGCCTTTGTGCGAGAGGTGATTGCATCTTCGAGCTGATTGGGATTCAGTGTGAAGTAGTCGGGTTCGATGTCGACAAAGACCGGCGTCGCGCCGCAAAGCTCGATCGCCGCGACAGTCGCCACCGCCGTGTGGGCCACCGTGATCACTTCATCGCCGGCGCCAACGCCACACGCAGCAAGCGCGAGGTGCAAGGCCTCAGTTCCGCTTCCTACGCCAATCGCGTGATGGACACCAATGTAACCCGCAAACTCGCGCTCCAACGCGCTTAACTCTTCGCCAAGAATGTAACGCCCGCTCTCCAACACCCGCTGGATTGCCCGATCGATCGCCTCGCGATGCGACTCGTATTGCGCGCGCGGGTTACCGCAAAGAATCATGCTTCTATTCACTGCAGTACCTGCACCTTCGGCACGTACACAATCCACCGCCCGCCGGCGTCTCTGAACGCCTGCTCTTTCGCCATGATCTCTTCCGCGTGGTTCCAGCCGAAGAGCAAACCATAATCGGGATAGTTCGCTTTGAACTCTTCATAGGGCCGCACGGGAATGTGCGCGCCCGGACTGAACTTGCCCTGCTTGATCGGCGTCGTGTCGCTGATGAATTCCACAAGCTGCGGAGTCAATCCGCAGTAGTTCGTAACAGTCGTGCTCTTTGACGTCGCCGCGTAACCAGCTACACGGTGTCCCAAGCGATTCAGATCTTCCAACATCCGGCGCAACTCATTGCGTGAAGCCTCGATGTTCTTCCGTAACCGCGAATAAGTCGCCGGCCGCTCCAAACCCAACGCAGCTTCCTTCTCCCGCAATAGCTCAACCGAATCAGAAACCGGATACGCACCCGTGTGACTCAACACGTACCGCATCGAGCCGCCATGCACGTTCTGCGGCAACACATCGATCAATTCCAACTCATGCAACCCTGCAAGAAAACTGACCGAACCCGCGGAAAAGTAGAACGCATGCTCATCGTAAATCTGGTCGTACGATGTCTTCTCCACAATGTCGCCGAGATACGGATCTTCAAACACGAGCACGCCGCGCGGCTTCAGCAGTCGCTTGATTCCCGCAAACACCGAATGGATGTACGGGATGTGGCACATCACATTCGCACCCAGAAACGCGTCGACCGGTCCATCCTCCGCGAGAATGTGCGCCGCTAATTCTTCGTCGAAAAACTGCGACACCGTTCGCAGACCCCGCCTCCTCGCAACCTCAGCAACATTAGCTGACGGTTCGATTCCGAGATGTCGAATGCCAGCCGCCGCAAAGTTCCTCAACATGATGCCGTCGTTGCTGCCCATCTCCACGACAAACGGATCGCCGTCCTTCAGATACGTTTGCCTTACCCACCACGCAAATTTCTGAAAGTGGTGCGCCATGCGCGTCGAGGTCGACGAAAAAAACGCGTAGTTGTCGTGAAACATCCTTTCGCGTTCGACGAGATCCGCGAGTTGGACCATGCGGCAGTTTTCGCAGAACGCAACCTTCAATTCAAAAAAGTATTCCTCGGCGAATTGGTCCGCCGACAGAAACCCGTTCGCGATCGGCATCCGGCCAAACGAAAGAAACGGCTCGATCGGGCGCTCACAAATCAGACACGGCTTCATTGACTCACCTTCGCCGACATCACCCGCGACAGCCGCTCGGTACGCCAGTTCATCAGCGGCGCAAATTTCGCCGGCGTCGCGTAGCCCGGATAAGCGCGGTTCACTTTGCCCGACGCTTCCACCGCAAACGGAATCACCAGCGGCCTGGGCCAACAATCCCTCTGACCCGCAATCGACGGAAGAATCGCAACCTCAAACGCGTGCGCCGCAAAAAACTCTGCCGGAAAACTCACGCGGCTAACGTAGTCGCCGGCTTCGACCACCGGCGGCTCTTCGGAATGACCGTTGTGAATCGTCTCGAGCAGCATCGTGCCCTCGACGTCAAACACGCGCACGCAAATATGAAAGCCAGCCGTGTCTCGACGCAGCGTGTAACCCAGCACGAGATCGAGCGGCTTGCCACTCAGAACCGTCGCGGCCGTTTCACCATCTTGTTCGAGCGAGACATAATTCATGCCAAAAGCCGGGTCAGACGGCATCGCCTCCAGCACGGTATTCAGATCGCCTAAATTTTCATTACGGGTCGCAAGCTCAAGGTACCTTTCAATCACATCAGAGCTCGATCCAGTGGCCTTTATCTGGCCGCGTTCCAACCAGATCGCCTCGCTACACAAGCTCCGCACCGCCTGCATGTTGTGACTCACAAACAGCACGGTCCGGCCGGAATGCGAAAGGTCGTTCATCTTCCCGAGACACTTGCGTTGAAACGCGACGTCGCCAACCGCCAGCACTTCATCAATCACCAGAATCTCAGTCTCCAGATGCGCCGCCACCGCAAACGCAAGCCGCACATACATGCCGCTCGAATAACGCTTCACCGGCGTATCCAAAAACTTCTCGACCTCGGCAAACGCCACGATCTCGTCAAACTTGCGCACGATCTCTGCCCTGCGCATGCCGATGATCGCGCCATTGAGGAAAATGTTTTCGCGTCCGGTTAGTTCGGGATGGAACCCGGTGCCGACTTCGAGCAACGAACCAACTCTGCCACGCACGCGAACGCTTCCCTGCGTCGGCTTCGTGATGCGCGAAAGAATCTTCAGCAGCGTGCTCTTCCCTGCTCCGTTGCGGCCGATGATGCCGACGGCTTTGCCCTCGGCCACGTCAAACGAAACATCCTTGAGCGCCCAGAGTAGCTCTGCTTTTTCCTTCCGCGATCCGCGGAACGGGCGCGCCGCGGCTTCCGCGATCACGTCGCGCAGCGCTCGATAACGTTCGCGCCGCCCGATCGCGTACTTCTTGCTTACCCCTTCACAAACGATCGCGCTCAAACGATATCCGCGAACTCCTGTTCCATGCGGCGAAAGTAATAAAGACCACCAACCAGCAGCACAAACACGACGACGACCGAAACAAACAACATCGCGCTCGGCGGCGATGACTTTCCGAGCAGAGCCCAACGAAACCCCTCAACTACGCCGGCCATCGGATTCAGCCCGTACAGCGCGCGCCAGCTTTCCGGCACGATCGAGCTCGGGTACGCCACAGGCGTAGCGAACAACCAAAACTGCACGAGAAAATTCATCGTGTAGCGCACGTCACGATACTGAACATTCAATGCCGACAACCAAAGGCCCACCGCGAGCGCAGTCAGCACCGCAAGCAAAATGAATCCCGGCAACGCGAGGATCGCCGGACCAGGCACGATGCCGTAGAACAGCATCATGCCGATCAGGATCACGAATGCGATCAGAAAATCGACAAGGCCACTCAACACCGCCGCGATCGGGATCACGAGCCGCGCGAAATAAACTTTCGTGATCAGGTTTTGATTCCCGATGAGACTGTTGCTCGACTCCGTCAGCGCATTCGCAAAAAGCTGCCACGGAATGAGCGCACAAAACGTGAACACCGGATACGGCATGCCGTCCGAGGGAACCCTCGCTAACCGACCGAAGAACAAACTAAACACCAACATCATAAACAGCGGCTGCATCACGGCCCACGCCGCGCCCAGCGCCGTCTGCTTGTAGCGCACCTTGATATCGCGCCACACCAGGAAGTAGAGCAGCTCTCGATACTCCCAGAGCTCCGCAAGCTGGAGCGGTATCCAGCGATTAGGTGGCGTGATTAGAAGGGTTGGTAGGTCTTCACCAGTGAGGTTCTGGGCGTCAGACAACGCGGTACTCATTCCAGTAAAGAATCAGGCGCTGGTTCGCTGGCTGCCGTAGTACTTCTCGCTGTAATAACGTTGGTAGTGGTAGTAGTCGTGCGTCTGAACCGGCGTGTTGTTCAGCACGACGCCGAATATCTTTGCTCCGACTTCCTGCAAGAGCTGTTTTGCGCGCCGCACGATGTGGCGTGAGCTCTTGCCGCCATGGACCACCAGCAAAACACCATCGACCATCGTCGAGATCAACACGCCGTCTGTAAACGAACTCACCGGCGGCGAATCGACGATCACATGATCGAAATTACTCTGCAACAGAGTCATCAAATGGCGCATCTGATCCGAGCCAATCAACTCCGCCGGGTTTGGCGGAATCGGACCGGAGGTCAACACATTCACACTCTTCGTCTCGTCGAGATTGATCATCGCCATGATCTCGTCGTCCGTAACCGAGCTCGAGAGTATCGAGCTCAAGCCAAGCTCATCCGGCACGTCGAAGATCGTGTGCAGTCTCGGCCGGCGCATGTCGGCGTCAACAATCACAACCGACGCGCCGGTCTGCGCGAGAATGGAAGCCGTGTTCACGGCCGTTGTCGTCTTCCCTTCGCCTGGAAGACTCGAAGTAACCAGCAACGCCTTCGGCGCGCGGCCAGCCGACGAGAGCAGCACCGATGTGCGCAAGTGCCGGTACGCTTCCGCGAGCGGCGATCGTGAATCGGCGTTAATCAACAGCTCTTCCTGGCTATCAGAGTGTCCGTTGCCGTTTCTTCTCAAAAGCGCTTTCGAAGTGCCGATTAAGCGATTGCCGATGCGGCCGTTCGCGACCGCGCCAACCGAAGGAATCACAGCCAGCGCCGGCAGATGCAGCCCGCGTTCGACTTCTTCCGTCGTGCGCACACTGTCGTCGAGATATTCGAGAAACAGCGCAAACCCGACGCCCAACCCGATCGACAGGAAGAACGCCGTGAAAACAGTGCGCGCGCGGTTCGGCCCAATCGGCGAATCCGGCGCAAGCGCGTAATCAACGACCGAAATGTTGTTCGGTTTCCCGGCGATCACGACGTCGTTCTCTTTCGCGCCCTGCAGCAAGCTGTTGAGCAACGTCTTATTCGTATCGATCTCCTGCTGAATAATCCGCGCGTTGATCGCTGCTTCGTTTTGCGTCAACGTCTCCGCGCGCTGTGCGTTGAACGCCTGGCGCAACGCGTGCTCGCGGCCGAGCGCCTGTTTGTATCGGGTTTCGAGCGTCGCCAACAGCGTCGTCGATTTACGACTTCGCAGATCCTTCAACTGCCTGTTGAGCTCGGTAATCTGCTGGTCCACCTCTTTGACTTCCGGCGCTTCTTCAGTGGCCTCAACCAAAAGCTGCGCGCGCTTCTGGCGCAGGTCGTTCAACTTCGTGTCGAGATCGGAGACCTGTTTCGCGTCGTTCTCGGCCAACGCTTCCGCAGCACCCGGAATACTCGCCGCATTGAACGCCGCCTCCGCAGTCTTCCGCTCGTTCTCGGCTTCGAGCAACTGGCGATTCAAACCCGCAAGACGTTCAACCACCGTGTTCTGACTCGGGTCGAGAGAGATGATCTGGTTGTTGCGCGCGTAATTGACGAGACGTTCTTCGTCGGTCCTGATCTGCTGCTGCAACTCGGCAATGCGCTTCTGGAGAAACGTTCCCGTCGAACTGTTCGTCTCCACCTTCTTCTCCAGGTTCGCATACACATACGTGTCGGCGATCGCATTGACCACCTTCGCTGCAACCTGCGGATCGGTATGCGAGTAGCGAATGTCGATCAGGCTCGTCTCTTTGTAATAACCACGCGACTCCTTCACCGGCTCGACTCGCAAGCCAGTAAGGATCGCCGCAACATACGGCGCGAGACGCTTCGCCTCATTCAAGTCTTCACGTGACGACGCGGGCGCCACGGCAGACGCAGTAACCGGCAACTCATCAGGCTTCTCCGCAACGCTCGGTTCGCGCTTGCTGATCCCGGTCATCTCGAGAATCGTTCGCCACGTCGATCGCTTTTGCGCGTTGCTGCCTTTGAAGAAATCCGGATTGTGTTCGAGATCGAGCGTACGCACGACGCGCCGCAACAATCCCTGCGAAGTTAGAATCTGAAGCTGCGTGTTGAAGTAAACCGATTCTTCACTCGCGCTGTAGAAGTAGGCCGGCTTGCCGCTGAGCGTCGAGTTATCCTCCGGTTTCACCTGCACGCGCGCTTGCGCTTCGAAGTAATCCGGTTTACGCGCAACGTAGAGAACGGCGAGCATCGTGATCAGCGCCACGAGCCCCAGCACCATCCACAAACGTTTGCGGATCGCGCGCCAGTAATCGATCAGGTGAACTTCGTTTTGCGCGTTGGGATCGACGCCGTAGTTATACGACTGCGGCCGTTCGACACTTGCAAGAGCAGCGGCAGGCTCCTGTTTGACGAGATCTGTAGGAGGTTTCATTTGTGTAATCGGCGGCTAACGACTATGGCACAACTCGGACGGGTAACTGTCCGACTCCGGGCACCACACCTTGAATCAAACTGCGGAGAAAACTCTTGCCGGCTGAGGTCGGCACGTCGATGATGTCGTTTGGCGCGAGCGCGAGGTCTTCTGAACGTTTCTTCTCGATTGCGTAGAGGTCAACCGTGATCTCTTTTCGCACTGACGTGCCCGGCTCCTGACGCAACACACGAATCTTGTCCTTGCGCGTATCCTGCTTCAGCCCGCCGGCCATCGCGATCGCGCGCGTCAGCGTGATCGGTTCACGCAGTGGAATCGTCAACGGCATAAACACGTTGCCGACGACGTAAACCTGATCCGCTTCCGGCACCGTCACGATGTCGCCGGCCTCGAGATACGGGTTCGATTCCGGTTTGCCCGCGAGCACGTCGCTGAGTTTGAACGTCGAAAACGCGCCGTTGTCTTCGTTCTCAGTTGCTTGTTTGCAGGGCGAGACGTTGGTCGAGTGGACGATGTTGATAGTCTGCCCGGCTTTCGCCGACGGACCTTTCGCGTAGGTCAGCAGTTCGAGCAAACGCACGCGGCGCTGAAGTTCGAACCGGCTCTGATCGTTTACGGCGCCGATGATTGCGACCTGCCGCGAGTGATACCCCTTAATAAATACGTCGACCTGAAGATTGCGGTAATACTTCGTGTAACGCGTGGCGATCTCCTTCGCGAGCTCGCCTTCGGTTTGGCACGCGGCCTGAATCTCCGTTTCGATTAACGGCATGCGGATCATGCCGCTGCCTTCAACACGCACAGCCTCGCGCGACAACTGCGGCCGGTTGTAAATGCGAATGTCGAGCACATCGCCGGCGCCGATCCTGTACCGGTCATCCTGCTGCGCCTGGGCGCTAAGCGCGAATATCAACAAGCTCCCTGCGGCCAGAAACTTTCGCATCATCATTTCCCCGCCATTCCGATTCGCCGCGACAACAACGCCTCACGCATGTGATTCGGGTGCGCGAGATTCAAAACGGTATTGCTCAACAGCACCATCAACTCTTCATGCTCGCGCCTGAACAATCCCGTCAGCGGCTGGTCGGCGACCTTCATCACGATCCCTTCCCTCACCCACTGCCAGAACTGCGTTTGTGTAGTCCAGAATTGTTTTCGATCGCGGCAAACGACGAGAGCCGTTTTCTTCTTGCGCTTCTTTTTCTTTGTTTGTGTGTTTGGTTTAGGGGTCATCAAAGCACACCTCAAGCCTTGCGTGTCTCTCAGGAAGAGCGACACACACGTACCCGTTAGGGAAGCCTCTCATGCGAGGCGGCAACCAGTTTTCAAAACACTCTCGACTCAACCCACTGGAACTTCACAGTGCGTGGAACAAGCAAACAAAGGGGCGCCGTACGAAGATTCCTAAAGCTTCGACGGGGGTGCTTAACGCGACTGCTGTGGGTGAGTGTGCGGAGTTTGGTGTAGTTCGATCGTTCTATAAAAAACATCAACGTCTCAATGAATCACTTCGCGGCGACATTCGTCGGGGAAGCTCCGCGTAATCCAAGGCGAATGAGATCAAACTGATGTACCGGCAGAGACTAATGCCAATCCCTTGCTGTGTCAAGGCTGTTGAACACAAAATGTTGTGTCCAGCTTGTGGTCAACTTATCTTAGCCGAGTTGATCTACCGCCTCACACCATAGATGACCGATGGTGATGTGGGCTTCCTGGATTCTTGAAGTGCGTGAGGCGGGTACAGTGACGACTATGTCGCACAACGAAGCGAGTGTTTCGGCAGAGGCGCCGACGAGCGCGAGGATCTTGCAACCTGATTCCTTCGCCTGTTCGACCGCGCGCAATACGTTCTTCGATTTTCCACTCGTGGTGATAGCAATCAGAACGTCTCCGGGTTGGGCTAATCCGGCGACTTGCCGTGCGAAGACGTGTTCGAAACCGAGATCGTTGCTGACGGCAGTTAACGCAGAAGTGTCGGTCGTGAGGGCGATCGCGGGCCATGAACGTCTTTTGCTTTCGTAATAGCCGACGAGTTCCGCGGCGATGTGTTGCGCGTCGGCGGCGCTGCCACCGTTGCCGCAGATGAGGATCTTTTTTCCGCTGGTGAGGGCTTCACAAATCACTCGGCCTGACTCTTCAATCTTCGGCAGCGAAGACTCGAGTAAACGCTGCATTGTGTCTAAGTGCTCTTGAAGAGAGTTGGACAGGAGATTGTTCACGCGAGCGTGACATTAACATATCGAAACGCGAATCTGGTAATCTGTGCGCGCTCACAAACTATGAATCAGTCAAATACAACGCCGATGCTGCGTCAGTACCAGGAACTGAAGCAGCAACACCCCGGAACCTTGCTGTTTTTTCGTCTCGGCGATTTCTACGAGCTCTTTTTCGACGACGCCCTCACCGGTTCGCGCGAACTGCAAATCACACTCACGGCTCGTCACAAAGACACCGGGAATCCGGTGCCGATGTGCGGCGTGCCGCATCATTCGGCGGCGAACTACATCGCGCGCCTCGTGCGCAAGGGTTATCGCGTCGCGATCTGCGAACAAACCGAGGAAGCCGGCAAGACGAAGAAACTCGTGCGGCGCGAAGTGGTCCGCATCGTCACGCCGGGAACGCCGATCGATCCGCAGTTACTCGAAGCACGCGAACCTGTTTTTCTCGCGTCGGTTTGCACGGCAGGCGAATCGATAGGCGCTGCTTTTCTCGATATTTCCACCGGCGAGTTTCGCGTGACGCAGGAAACCGGGCGCGACTCGTGGACGCGCATTCGCGCCGCGCTCGAATCGTACGCGCCGCGTGAGTTGCTGTTTCCGGCGTCGCTCGCGGCGTTGATCAAGAGCGGTCTATCGGGGAAGACGCAAACAGCCCCGTTGCCGCTCCAAAGCGACGGGTCAGAACAGAAGGGATTTTCGGAAAACGAAATCGGATTTTCCGCGGCGCTGACGCCGCTCGACGACTGGCAGTGGCAACGTGAAGATTGCCAGGAGCTGTTGCTCGAACATTTCAAGGTCCAGTTTCTTGATGGCTACGGTCTGGCGCGCAAGGAAGAAGCGATTCGCGCGGCCGGCGCTTGTCTTCGTTACGCGCAGGAGACGCAACGCGCCGCGGCGGCGCACGTTACCGATCTCGTTTACTTCGAGCCGCAGGATCATCTCGTGCTCGACAGCGTCACGGTGCGCAATCTCGAACTCGTTGAGTCGCTCGCCGGTGGCAGTGGACGCTCGCTGTTGCAGGTGATCGACGAAACGGTGACGGGCATGGGCGGGCGTCTGCTGCGATCGTGGCTGCTGCGGCCATGCGTGAAGCGCGCCGAAGTGGAAGCGCGCCTGGCTGCCGTGCAGGACTTGTTTAATTCGCAGATGCGGCGCGACAAGCTGCGCGCGCTGTTGAAAGAGGTTTCGGATCTGGAACGTTTGATTGGGCGCGTCAGTCTCGGCTCCGCAACGCCGCGCGATCTCTGCGCGATGTTGCGCTCGTTGAACCAGGTGCCCGACGTTCGCGAAGTGTTGCGCGGCTTCGAATCCTCGTTACTAGAAGTGCTCGCGGAGAACACCGACGAGCTTCCCGACGTTCGCGATCTGATCTCGAAAGCGATCACGGATGACCCGCCGGTGAAACTCGCCGACGGCGACACCATTCGCGAAGGCTTCTCCGCCGAGCTCGACGAGCTGCGCTCAGTTAGCCGCAACGCGAAACAGATCATCGCCACGCTTGAAGCGACCGAACGCACGCGCAGCGGCATCAGCAACCTGCGCATCCGCTTCAACGGCGTGTTTGGTTATTTCATCGAGGTCTCGAAAGCGAATGCCGCGCGCGTGCCGGCTGAGTACGAACGACGGCAGACGCTCGCGAACGCCGAACGCTTCACAACGCCTGAGTTGCGCGAGTGGGAAAAGAAAGTGCTCGGCGCTGACGAGCGCATCGTTCAACTGGAAACCGAATTATTCGGTGGTGTCTGCCGGCAGATCGCCGCGGAGACGAAACGGATTCAGATGACGGCGCGGGCACTCGCCGCGCTCGACGCGCTTGCGGCCATGGCCGAGACTTCCGCCCGGCGCCGCTACGTTCGGCCGGCGCTGCACGACGGCGATGAGCTGGAGATCGTGCAAGGCCGCCATCCGGTGATCGAAGCGTTTATCGACGAACCGTTTGTGCCGAACAGCGTCTATCTCAACAACTCGACCGATCGACTGCTGATCATCACTGGTCCAAACATGGGCGGCAAAAGCACGATCCTGCGCCAGACCGCGATCATCTGCATACTCGCGCAAACCGGTTGTTTCGTTCCCGCTGAACGCACGCGACTCCCATTACTCGATCGCATCTGGACGCGCGTCGGCGCTTCTGACGATCTCACGCGCGGGCGTTCGACGTTCATGGTCGAGATGACTGAAACCGCCGCGATCCTGCACAGCGCCACTCCGCGTTCGCTCGTCCTGCTCGACGAGATCGGGCGCGGCACCGCGACGTTTGACGGTCTCTCAATCGCGTGGGCAGTCGCCGAATACCTGCACGACTCACCGGACCACGCCGCCAAAACACTTTTCGCCACTCACTACCACGAACTCACCGAGCTCGCAGAACGTTTGCCCGGCGCGCAGAACTACCAGATCACCGCCACCGAACGCGAAGGCGAAGTCGTCTTCCTCCACAAACTCGAACGCGGCCGCGCCTCGAAATCCTACGGCATCGAAGTCGCGCGCCTCGCGGGCCTGCCGCCAGCCGTGATCGCAACCGCGCGCGAAGTCCTAACTCGCCTCGAACGCTACGAGCTCGAAGTCTTTGCGGATCAGGATCCACAGATGGAAGACAAGGCATTGATTCGCGCCGCTCGGCGAAGAGTTATCGCACAAGCTTCGCTATTTGATCCTACTTAACCTTGAACCACTCGCCCTTGCCGTCGTTCGTTCTCGACAAGCGCATCATCTCGTCAAGCGTGAACGGCCGCGCGCCGCGGCGGCCAAAGACCGAGACCTGATTCCCACTCTCGTCAACGGCCCGATCCCGATCGAGGCCCTTCGAAATTGCTAACGCATCCCCTTTGGTTTTGAACGTCGCGATCAGCTCCGGCCGTGGACGAGGACTAAACCCGGCATACTCGGGCATCGTCTCGGGAGACGTGAGTTGCAAGATCCGCAGACCATTCTTTCCGTCAGCCACGTACGCGAACAGACTCGCGTTGGTCATCGCGATCTTCACCTGGTGCACGTCGTTGAGCTGCCCGCCGGCGTTGAACATCTGGTCCAACCGCGGCCGCTCCGGCTGTTCGACATCGACAATCGCCACACCGTCTTTACCATTCGCGACATAAGCGTAAGTACGCGCAACGTAAACATCGTGCGCATCACTTAAAGCAACAAAGGCGCCCTCGACCAGTCGCGCCTGCTCCGGCTCGGTTACATCAACAACCTTCAGCCCCTCATCGTCAACCACAAATCCATATCTAAATTGAACAGCCACGCTCCGCGGATGCTTCAACCCTATCTCTCCAACCAGGCGTGGCGCCAGCGGGTCGTTGATGTCAACAACAACCAACGCCTTCTCCGTCGTGATATACGCATACCTTCCCGCGATCGTGATGTTGTTCGCGCCCGTCAACACACCATTTGGATTGAACGCTTCACGCGCACGCTTCAAATAGTTGTTCAACGGATCGCCATCCAACAGTGTCGCCGCATTCACCAAGATCAAACCTTCATACTTATCCGCGACATACAGATACGCATATAGCGGATGTATCGCCTGCTCTTCATTCTCCGGCCGCCGCGTCCGCGCCGGATCGACCGCGAGCGTCGTCGGCGCCGCCACCGCGACTGCATACTTCGTCTTCACCCAAAACTTCTGCCCAAACCGCGAAACCGGCGCCGTCACAATCCGCTCCGAAAACCCCTTGTGATCGATCTGCGCCACGTCGTACACACGCAATCCGCCCTCGCCCGCCGCCACGTACGCATATTCACCACGCAACTGCACCTGCAACACCTTCGGATTGCCGACGTGTTCATAAAACGTCTTCAACTGCCGCCCGCCACGCACGAACCGATCGTAGTTCGACGGATACGCGATCTTCTGCAACGTACTCCCGATCACCGCCTGCGGCTCGGTGGGTTCCGTCGCGGCCACAACTTCCAACGCATGGTCCGCCGCGACATACACATACCGGCCCATGAAGTTCACAAAGTTCGTACCCTGCAACAGCAACTGCGCGAGCCACGCGTTGTTGTCGTTCTTCTCCGACACGTGACAATCACTACAACCCTTCGTCTCCTTCGAACGAACCGTGTGCGGCACGTGCGTGTTGAAAGCCTGGCCGGCGAAACCCTCGGCCGAGGTCGTCTGTTGCTGCGAGTAGATCCACTCGCGATTCTGGTTCTGCGAGCTCACCAACACAGCCGACGACGAGCGCACCGGCGCGACGCGATTGCCCGTCACCGTTCCATCGCGGCCCAGCATAAAGATGTCATCACGCAGCACCTGGAAGTTGTACTGCGTGTAGTTGCGCGTGTTGCCGCCTTCGTTGTGCCGGTTCGGCATCTTGCGATTCGCCTGCATCGACAGGTGACAACCAAAACAACTCGTCATCCACGAAGAGTGACACGAGACGCACGTCATGTCGTCGTCGCGATGGGCCAGGTCGTTTGAATTCGCCGGCACATCGCCCCACTTCACGTTGTCTTTGCGAATCGTCTTTGCATAGCTCGATTTCTCGTTGTAGTCGCGCGCCTTCGGCGTGACCGTGTCGAGCGTCTGTGGCACGCGCCACCAGCGGCCGGGCACGACCAGCGAGTTCTGCACGACGTCGCCGGCTTTGAGATCGACGTCGACGCCCTTTTCATCTTTGCGTTTTCGATCGCGTGGCACACGCTGAAACAACGGAATCCTCGTCCCTTCCGCGTCACGCGTGCGAATGCGCGTGAGGTCCTGACCAATCAACGGCTGGTTCTGCGACTTGCGTCGTTCGGCTACTGTACCTGTCACCGCGGCCGCCGCCGGACCGGAGGTGAACAGCGTCGCCTTCTGTTTGATCGTTCCGTGGCAATCTTCGCACGCGATCTCGATCGCGGCGCGCGGCTCGTTGTAGAGATTCCCGTCGCCGTGCGAATCCTGACGGAAGTGACAATCAACGCAGTGCATACCGCGCTCGAGATGAATGTCCGTGAGATGCACGGCCTTGCTGAACTTCGCCGGATCGTCAGGCGAAACGATATTGCCGTCTGCGTCCAACAGGTTGCCTTTGCGATCGCGTTTGAAGACTTTGCGAAACAGCCAACCGTGCCCGTGCGAATCGGCGAACTGCGTGTTACGCAAGAGCGCGTTGAACTCCGGCGAGCCCGTGTCTTTAAGGAATTCAAAGTTGGACCATAAGCCACGCAAGCTCGCGCCTTCGGGATTGCGATTGAGTTTCTCCTGCTCCTCATCCTGACTCGGATCGTGCTGCTTCGCGGGATACAGCTTTGCGCCGTCACTCTCGTTGTCCCACCAAGTGAGGCCCATGTAGCTCGCGACCATGTTCGTGCCCGGGTGCATGTGACAGACCATGCACTGTGACGACGGAATTTGGCTCGTGAACTGGTGCTTGATCGGATGGCCCGATTCGTTTTTGGGTATGGTCGTGTCGGCAGTTTGCGAACGCCCGAGATTGCCCGCGGTCTGGTAGAAAGCGGAGTGTGCCGGGTCGCGATCGTTTGCGTAGATTACGTGACACGCAGAGCAGCCGGAAGACCGATAATCTCCGGGGTGGTCGTTTGTACCTAAATGATTAAGAGTAGGGTCTAAAAGTCTCGTTTTCTGTAGTCCCAGAAACACGGGATCGGTTCGCTGCGCGGTTCCAAACCCACGCGGGCTCAATCCCTTATCCGGTTTGCCAGGTTCTTCTTCCTTATCCGGCAACCCGACTTCGAGCCGCCGACGCCCGCCACGCTCAAACACACGCAACACGTTCCCCGGCTGCGAGATCTCCCAACGCGGTATCGGATCCAAAAAATCCAAAAGACCTTCGCGTCTGCGCTGCTCGTCCGTCAAATCCCCGTTGTTTTGTACTAACGTTTGCGGCCTTCCGGCTTCACTGTAACTCTCACCAAACCGCGGGTCCTTGAGATGAAAGCTCCCGTTGTTATAAAGCGCCGCGCCCCACAGCATCGCGCCGTGCGTCATCATGCTGCGCGCCACGTTCTTCGACTCGATCTCGTGACACCCCGCGTTGCCGCACGTCTTCGCCGCCACACGCAGATCACCCGGATTAACAAATCTCACGAACTCCCAACTCTCGCGATTCAACAACGTGTTCGACCGCTCCGGATTTGCGCCGCTGTAATTCCCCGCGCGGCGCCACTCATCCGGAAACTTCGGCTTCACATGCGCCTCGTCTTTCAACTTCGTCGCCGGATTCCCACCATGGCACGCCGTACAACTCAACCCCACCGCATCCTTACCATCTTTAATCTTCTCGAGCGTCTCAGTGGGCCCATACTTGTGCATCGGCTCAATCATCCCGTGACACGACACACACCCCTCGACCTTCACCGCGGGCGCCGTCGCCTGCTGGCCCAACGTAAACACGGCTATCACGTATAAAAAAATCTGTGTCATCAGTGGTTAGAAGACGAACTTCGCCTGCGCGAACAACGAATACAAAGGTTTGTTCGGACTGATCACGTCCGGCTGACAGAAGTCTTCAACACCCGGCGGACAGTTCCGCGAGGCGTCGGTGAATATGTCTCGGAAGCCGCGCCCGGTTTGTAACGCCGACGCGCCGAACGTCAGCGTAAAGTTGTTAATGAGAAACGGCCGATACGCAACGCCGAGACTGTAATCGAAACCGATATCGTGGCGGATGCGATTTTGAAACAGGACCAACTCCAGCGGCTCGGTGCGATGAAAGCGCAGGTAGTTCACGTTCATCACCGCCTTGATACGCTGCGTCAGTTCAACATCGAGCCCGCCGTTGTAAAGAAAAAGTCCGGGATTGACGAAGTTTGCCTGCCCCTGAATCTTGCTGCTACGCAAACTCGGCAACAGACTGTTCGGTTGGACCAATCCCACGCCCGTCTGCGTCAACCGAATTCCATTGCGCACCCAAAACGAAAACTGGCCACCGCCAAAATTCGGATCGTCAAAGATCGCATCAAACCCATTGGCTTTTTCATCCGTCGGATTCTTGTCCCCTTGTGCCCAGAAAAAAGAACTCTTAAACCTTAAATAATCTCTGTCGACCGAAGCTTCAACCGCCACCATGTTCGATCTCACTTCGACTCTGCGGCCAGCGATCGGATTGTGCTCGTCATGTCCGAACGCAAAGTAGTAAGAGTGCGAAAGATTCAAACGCCCGAGATGCCCATCGCCGCTGAAACCGAGATAACCAACCTTCACCGCGTGCGGCCGCACATCGCCGATGGGCGCTGGCCGCACGAGAAAACCGTTACGATCAAACTGGACGCCGCGCCGATCGTCGTTGTAGTGAAAGCTGCCCTGAATCGTGTAGCCCTTGCGAATGAAATCCTGCCGAAAGATGTTGGCGATGTAAACGTTCTGGTGGCGCGTGTCGAAGCGATTCAGACCGCTGTTCGTGTCCTTCTCGAGCATCGAGAAGTACGCGGCGTTGAACTGCACGCGATTGTTGTCCGCGCCGCCAAACACGCGCGCGCCGAGATTGTTGTCGGAAAAGATGAAGCCGCGGAAGTCGGAAACAAACGGCTGAATACCCGCGCGCATGGAAACGAAATCGTAGTTCGCATTCACATCGAAGAGCTTCACTTCGCCAAACGCCTCTTCGAGCGACGCGTGCCAATCGGTGCGGTTCGTTCCGCGGCGCACGTCGATATTGACGACGCCATTCTCGCGCGCGTCCAGATAATTCGGCACGCTGAAGGTCGGCGAGAACTTGATGGCCCAATTGCGCGGCTTGAAAGTCGTGTCGCCGTGAAAGAGCTCAAAGCTGAACTGCAACGTCTCGGCGGCCGCAAACTCTTCCGGGCGTCCAAAGAACTCGCCGCTGATCGGACTGACACTACTCGCGCCTGACGGCGTGGGCGCGCGCCGCTGTTCCACGTTCGTCGCGCTGACGGCGGTCAGGATCATGAAAAGCTTGTCGCCCTTGATCGGGTAGTCGCCTTTGAGGACGTTCTGATTGTACGGATCCCACCAGCGGCCGCGCTTGAACGGAATGTCACGCCCGCGCGCGCCGCGATCGCCGTAGCGATCGTATTCAGGGAACGTAATGCGCCACCGGTCCGGCGTCTCTCTCCGATCTGATTGAGATTTATCACCCGTTGGGCTCGCCGCAACACGAATCTCAACCTCAATCTCTTTACCTGGCTCTACGATCACGTTCTCCAGCGTGTCACCACGAACGATCGCATAGTCACCGTAATTTTTATCTTTCTCGAACGCAGCCGTGTGCGGTTGGTCCAAGCTGACGCGATAGGCGCCGGCCGGAAGTTTGACCGAGTAACTCCCGTCAGCGTTGGTCCTGACGCGTCTTATTTCGCGGGTAACTTGGTTGGTAATAACGACGACGGCGTTAGGAAGTGCTGCACCATCCGGAGTGCGAACCACTCCTTGCAGGCGGCCAGTTGTTTGTAGAAAGCAGGTCGCTACGATCAGTAATATGATCACGCGGCTGGCTTTTTATCACAGATTTCACGGATTCGGCAGAAAAAATCTGTGGTACATTGTGCGCCGATGTGGCGACGACTGATCTTCTGCGCATGCTTGCTCACTGCCATCGAGGGCCATGCGCAAACGCGTCCGGTCCTGATCAGCCACGCAGATTCAACGCGGGCCATCGCTTTCGACTCGGTCACGCGCCGCCGCGAACCGTTCACAACCACCGCCGAGATCAGCTTCAGTTCAGACTCTGCGACGCGCATCATGCTGTTTGCGCTCAACCTTCAGCCTAACGAACTCCCGACCGCCGACGCCGAAGACGCAGACCATAATTTTTATCAACTTACGGTCGAGCACGTTGCGCCCGTCGCAAACTATCCCTGGCTTTCATCCATTGTGATCCGACTCCCACAAAACCTCCCGGCAGCGGGAGACGTCCTAGTGCGAATTACACATAACAACCTGGCGAGTAATCGAGTGCGCGTCGGGATCGGCCAGGTCGGTGGTGGACCACCGGACGATCTGAATGCCGTGCCCACGCCCGGCTTGCCGTTTTCACCTCTTCCACCATCTTCGATCACCGCCACCAACTTAACTGCCACCGACGTGCAAACGATTCTCCAGCAAGCCGCTTCAGCCGCAGCGTCTCTCGGCAAGGCGGTAACGATCGTCGTCACCGATCGCGAGGCAAACATTCTCGGCTTTTTCGCGATGACGGGTGCGCCCGCGACGACTACGGTTCGCAGTGTCGGCACAGCGGGCCAGGGGCTCGAAGGCATTGTCGCGCCGGCATCAGAAGCAGCAACTGCGAAAGCCGCGACCGCAGCCTTCTTCAGCACGACCGGCAACGCTTTCTCGACGCGCACGGCAGGTTTCATCATCCAGGAACATTTTCCGCCCGGCATCAGTTTTCGCCCGGGTGGACCACTTTACGGCGTGCAGTTCTCTTCTCTGCCGTGCAGCGACATCAAGAAACCGTCGGCGCGTCTTGGACTTTCCGCCGATCCGGGCGGTTTGCCGATTTACAAAGACGGACTTCCGGCCGGCGGCATCGGTATCGAAGGCGACGGGCTCTACACGGTCGATCGGAATCCAATCGACAACGATCAGCCTTTTGAAGAAGTGATCGCCGCGTCGGCAATCCGTGGATTTGAAGCGCCGTCGGGCATTCGCGGCGACACGATACTCGTCGACGGCATCCGGCTTCCGTTTACAAACATCACGAATCCACTCATGCCGGGCACGGTTGCGAGCATCGTGGGCTCCATCGTTTCACCGCCTCCGGCGTCGGAATTCGTGCCGCAGATGATCGGCGGCGTTGCGGGTGAGGTTAGTCCGCGCTTCTTTCCGTTCATCGCAGGCACCGCGCCGGTCGCGAATGGATTGACCGCCGCGGACGTGCAGACGATCATCACTCGCGCGGCGCAACAGTCAAACATCACGCGCGCCGCGATTCGACAACCGCTAGGCAGCAACGCGCGCGTGACGATTGCGGTAGTCGATGCGGCAGGCGTTGTGCTCGGTGTGTTTCGCCAACAGGATGCGCCGGTGTTTGGGTTTGACGTGGCAGTGCAAAAGGCGCGCACCGCTGCTTTCTTTTCCAGCGCCAACGCGGCGACTGCATTGCGAACAGCAGGCTTTGGGTCTTACGTCGATCGTGCGATTGCCGATGGGGTGCGGTTGGATGGTTCGATCGCGTTCAGCGATCGTGCGGCTGGATTTTTGCACCGGCCGTTTTTCCCGGACGGCATCGATAACACCGCGGCTGGACCATTCAGCACCGCGATCGGAAACTGGAGCCCGTTCAATGTCGGGCTGCAATTGGATATCGTGCGCGCGAACTTTCTCGCCGCATTGAGTGGGCCGGTTGCTTCGTGCACTTCGATACCCGGCTTGGCGAATGGCGCTCAGACCTTCGCCGGCAGCGTGCCGCTTTATAAGAACGGTGTGCTTGTTGGCGCGATCGGGATCAGCGGCGACGGCATCGATCAGGATGATTTGATCGCCGCGGCAGGCGCGAATGGTTTTTCACCGCCGGTTAACATTCGTTCGGATCAATTTTTCGTGCGCGGCGTGCGTCTGCCGTTTTTGAAGTTTCCCCGCAGTCCGAATCTGTAAACGATGAACCGCTTATTGCTCGTGCTGATTCCGTTGCTGCTGACACTGCCAATCGGAATTAGCCACTCACAAACGCAGGACGCTACGACGCGGCAATCGGGCGTAGTGCGTCTGCGCGCGCGCGTGAAGCTAAGCGATTCAGCGCCCTTGCGCGGTCTCGCACGCAAACGATTCTTTCTCATTCCCGGCTCGCTCGAACAAAACCGCGCGCTCGTGGAAGCGATCGAACGTCAGCCGCTCGTCACCCGCGATTGCTACTACAGCAAGCATGGCGCAAGTCCCGCGTTGATCGCGTGGCTCAAGGAAGCTGACTGCGAATCGGTTTACTGCCGCGACGTCGAACAGGACTATGTCGCTGGTCCAAAGGCGGTGCCCGAGTTTGCGACCGCGTTCGCCGCGAGCGAAAAAGAGTTTGGCAACGCGGCGACCGCACGCAAGTGGTTGACGACAAACGTGCCGGCAAACTTGCGCGACGGTTTCTATCGCGATCGCAAAAGCGTGATCGATGCGCTGCTCAAACAAGCACCGGCCGGCGCGGTTCAATCCGTCATGACCGATCGCAACGGCACCGCGTTTTTCACCGATCTCGCGCCCGGCACTTACGTCATCACGAACCTTATCCCAACCGAGTTGGGCCAGTCACTCGCAACGTGGAACTGCGAACTGCAAATCAAGAACGACGATCTGGCCGCCGAGAAACCCTATCTGATCTCCAACCGCAAAGATCGGTTGGTGAAGTGTGTCGCGATCGAGAAGCCAGCACCACCATGCCAATGAAATTGGGTTTTTACATCTTGGTTTTGATCTGGCTTCAACCGGGGGCCGTCGACTACACGAAATTTTCCCATTCAACACCCAAACACAAATCAGCCTGCATCACCTGTCACAAGATACCAACCAAAGACTGGACCAAAGCTTCTGCTTTCCCCGACATCGTTGATTACCCGGACCACAACGCTTGCGTGAGCTGTCATCGCCCGCAATTCTTCCGCGGCGCGCGGCCGCCGATCTGTTCCGTCTGTCACGTGAAAACGTCGCCCCGCGACGAAGCTCGCCTCGCTTTCCGCAACCCCGCTTCGAAGCTTCAATTCACGATCGAGTTTCCGCACGACCGGCACCAGGACGTCATCGCCTTGCGACATGCCAATCCGTGGCGCTCGAGACTCCTGGCCCATGCAGCGCCACAGCAAAACTTCAACAACTGCACCATCTGCCACGCGCCGGCCGCCGCTGTTTCCACGCCGCCGGCCGGTGGCTGGCTCGACGCCTACGCGCCACCAGCCGCAACGTTCAAAGCAGCTCCCTCCGATCACTCTTCGTGTTTCAGTTGCCACTGGAAATCACAAGAGCCGGTCGCGACCAACTGCAACGGTTGCCACAAACTCGCCACGCCATACGTGGCCGCCGCGATCCCAGCCAGGATCTCGCTCAAGTTCATGCACGACGGCGGCGGCGAGAAAAAGCAACACGTCGCCGAATGCACGACGTGTCACATCAACATCACCAAGTCAGCCACGTCGCGCGGCTTAAAACCCGACGTGCCGATCACGGCGTGTACTGAGTGTCACAACAAGGACGGACTCCGCCAGGATCTCAACACGGAGCTCGCGGCGCTCGATAAAAACCGCGCGTTCACCTGCGTCTATTGCCACACTTCCAACGTTGGCAAGCTCGACGCACCGGCTAGCCACTTTCTAATCGCCCAGCGGCCACAGTTCAAACGGAGATAAAACAGATGACAAAACTCGCGATTTTCAATCTGTTTCTTCTGTTTTCATCAGTGGTCCAGGGCCCGGAAACTGACTACTCGAAGTTTCTTCACAACAGCCCGCGTCATCGCTCGCTTGCCTGCACATCGTGTCACGAACGCACCGACAACTCCGCGACGCCGCGGTTCCCCGGTCACAAAGCCTGCACCGATTGTCATCGCGGACAGTTCACCACGCCCGCAATTCCCATGTGCGTGATCTGCCATACCGACACGAAGAGCAACAATCCGCCGCTGAAGAGTTTCCCCGCGAGCTTCAATGAGCCGTTCAATGTGAAATTCGATCACGCGCAACACATGACCGGCGCGGCGCGTCCGCAGGCTGGCTGTGTGGGTTGTCATAATTCGCCCGTGAACCGGCGCGCCGGTCTCTCGATTCCCGCAAATCTCGCCGCGCATAACAACTGCTACACCTGTCACACGCCGACAAGCCGTTCAAACGCAGGCCGCGAGATCGGCTCGTGCGGTGTCTGTCACGATCAGAAACCGTATCGTCCGACCAGCACCAACGCGCGCGCGTTTCGTTACGCTTTCAGCCACGCGGACCACGGCACGCGACAGCGACTCGCCTGCACAGACTGTCACAAAGTCACCCCCGGCGCGGCGCAAACGCGACAGGTCAGTTCCACCAATGCGGCCCAACATTTCAACACCACTCGCGGTCAAACCTGTGCGACCTGTCACAACGGCAGGCGGAACTTCGGCGGCGATCTCGGCTTCGGCGACTGCAAGCGCTGTCACGTGAGGTCAACCTTCCGCATGCCGACCTAGGTCGAAGGCTGAAACAAAAAAATTGACACTCATGGAACCGGGTCTTTAAGATTCAAAGACTATGAAGACCCTCCTAATCCTGCTGCTGGCGCTCGGTTGTTTCACGGTTGTCGTTCAAGAGAAACAGAGCAAGGTCCAACCGAAGGAAATGTTACTGTCGAAGGACAGCCAGTCGGACAAATACGGCGAAGTCCCCTTCAATCACGAAAACCACGCGCTGAAGAAATACAGTATCGACGGGCAGAGCGTCCTGACGTGTGTCGAGTGTCATCACACGGACCAGCCCGCGGCGAATCTGAAGGCGCCTTTGAAAACCTCGGAACGTGAGGTCGTGTTGACCGGAGAAAACCTGGCCGCGGCGGACGCGAAGCCTGTGAAGAGTTGCCGCATGTGCCATCTCCAGGCGGGCGACGACAGCGCTCCGATGCCTGCCATTCAATACCCCGACAAGCCGGCGCCGACGAAGTTAACAAACGAAGTCGCCTATCACCTGAACTGCAACATCTGTCACGACAAAGCCATCGCCGCGCGCCCGGTCCTCAAAGGCAAAATCCCCGGCTCCAACGATTGCATCCCCTGCCACAAACCCGCAGGCTAGCGCTGGACAAACCCGGGCTTAAGACGCCGTCATAAACGCCGAAGGCGTTCGCTAATTGCAGCCCAGGGTTGGACACAACCCTGGGACGTTAAAAATATTAAAGAGTTCCAACGCTGAAAGCGTTGGCGAATCCGACTCGCAAATCTCGCCAACGCTTTCAGCGTTGGTCTTTCTTTTTTCTTTGTTCCCAAGGTTGTCGCAAGCTCCAACCTTGGGCTGGAATTAGCGAACGCCTTCGGCGTTAATCGTTCCTGCCTCAGACACCGGCGATCTTGTCGCTGGACCAGCGCCTGACGCCGTGGATGTGTTGGACGTGACAGGAGGTGCAGTTTGGTTTCGCGTCCGCGGTGTTGTGACAGGCGGCGCAGGTCGTGCGGGGTGTCACGCGGTCGATGGGGTCGAAGGACAGGTGACAACTGTTGCAGGATAATCTTCCTTCGGTGTTTCCCTTGATCCCCGCAACAACTTTCACCCGCTGATCGTGCAGCGCGTGGAACTGGTTGCTACGCCACTTTTGATCGGAGTCAGTGGGCAGGCGAACGACGGCGAGCTTCCGCAGATCCCACTCTTCATCATTGATCGACTTCGCACTCCACTCACCATTCACCACCGGATAACCAAACGTTCCACCATGCGGCGTACCAACACGACGCCCGTTGTAGAGATCGTGATTGGCGTCGTTGTGACAACTCGTACACGTCGCCAGCGCAGCATTCGTCGCGTCAAACTCCGCGCCCTTATGTTCCGAGTGACACGAAGCGCAGCCAATCCCCGCTGCAACGTGCGGCTTGATCACCGTCGCTTCAAACGCTTCCGTCTGATGACACGCAGCACAACGCTCATCCATGCTGCCCTTCAACGCATGACACGACGTACACGACCCATTCGTCGCCGCGCGAGCAATCGCCGGCGTCGATTTCAACTGGGCCATCTGCGACGCAGCGTGGGCCTGCGACAACGGCCCGGGCGAGAACGCGTTTGTGTACCAGTAAGCCGCCGCAACCGAGCTCGCACCGACAACAATCAACGCCCACGTAAAAAACGCCGCCGGCCAACGCGAAACCAAATCCGTCGTCGGCGTCCAGTTGAACTGCGCCT
Organism: Pyrinomonadaceae bacterium; assembly: GCA_036281015.1. GTDB lineage: Bacteria > Acidobacteriota > Blastocatellia > Pyrinomonadales > Pyrinomonadaceae > PSRF01. The sequence goes on along the minus strand of DASUPR010000470.1, from coordinate 2,429 downwards.
TCCCCGTGCGTCTGTTCGCCTTCGGAAACAGCGGCGACGGCCGCACCATCTTCCCCGCTTCGCGAATCCGCTTGTCCCAGAAAATATCGAGCGCCTTCGTCCCCGCAATCGGCGCGGGTCGCGGCTTCTTCCCCTTGCCTTCCACCGGCGCAACCAGCTTGCCGGTACTAAAACCCGGATCGCTCAGGTCGATCTCCGACGCCCGTGAGCCAATCGTCATTTCAACTCGAACGATCAACCCCTCTTCCGTCACATCAACTTCCAGCCGAAATGGTCCAACTTCGATGACGTCGCCGCCCGCGAGCGCTTCGTTACCTTCAACCGGCCTGCCGTTGAGAATGATCGGGTTCTTCGGCCGCAGCGAGAAGACGTAATAAGCGTTGTCAAACTGCTTGATGCCTGCCTGCACCCGCGACACCGACGGATGATTCAACAGCAACTCACACTCTATCAGCCGCCCAATCAACAGCCCATCGCTGATGATCGTGACCGGATCAACACCCAGGTCCTCGCGAACAATGATGTATTGATTGTTAACGGGCATTGAAGAAAACTACTTGCACGATGTGTACGATCATCAAGGCCAGCATCGCCGCCGTGGAAACAACGTGGATCGGAATCCACGATCGCAACGTTCGATGAAGCAGCAGCAACGCCTCGACGCGCCGCAGCGTCACCGCTGTTTCAACCGCCGACAGCAACGCTTCACGTTCTTCATGCGTCGCCGTTCGCATTGTTTGCGTCTTGAACTCCTCGCGCGCCTGAGCCAGCAGCGGTTTCAGCTCTTCGCGCCGCGAGAGTTGCCGCCAAAGGAAACCAAACGACCGGTAACGCGAATAGACCTGGTCTCGAATCGCGTCCTTCAACCAACCTTCGCTCTGTTCGAGAATCGTCGCGGCTTCTTTCTGTAACTCATCGCGCCGCGCTTCGAGGTCTTCAACCAGCAGCGGCTCGCCCTCAATGCGCGTCATGATCCGCGGCGACACGATGTAAGCAATCACGCCAATAACACCAGACACCAGCACGAGATCGAACACCACGTACAACAAACTCGTCAGCAGTCCGCCAAGATTCGATCCCGAGTGCAACAACAGCACCACGCCTGCAACCACGCCTGCGTAAACATGGACCAGCATCCAGTACCGCAACGCACCCGCACGCCGCCGATAAACCTGCTTGCGAAACGGATACGTCATCACGACAGCCACGCCGCCGAGTCCGACAATTCCCGTCAGCCAGCGCATCGTCAGCCACGTACCCGCCAAAACGCCGTCGTAGCCATACCGCGACAGGCCCCAGGCAACACCAACGATCGCAAGTAGCGTCGCCACAACACCGGCGATGTGCCACATGCGCGCCAGCGGATCGCTCTTGTGAATATTGCGTCCAAACGCGTGCGTCTGATCGCGAAACACAAAGCCGCGCGCTGTTTTTACCTCGTCAAAGTATTCAACCGGATTCACGCGCACCAACGCGCCGGTCGGACAGTTCTCTTCACACGAATACGCCTGCCGGCGCGCACCCGGCGGATTCAGCGACGTGCCCTCGCACAAGTTGCACTTGATCGCGACGACATCGTCACCCGCAGGCGCAACCGGTTCCGGAATGCGAAAACTAAACACGCGCGCGAGTTTCGACACCAACCCGCCGCGATTCGCCGGAACTGCTTCACGCGGCACCATCGAAATCGCGTCGTACGGACACTGCGTCGCGCAATCGAAACAACCGATACACGACACGCGATCGATCTCCACGTGGCCCAACGGATCGCGAAAGATCGAACCCGTCGGACACCCAGTCATACACTCCGGGTCCGCGCAGTGCATGCAAACCTGCGGCACCAGCGCGTGCTGCAACCGTTTCTTACCGATCGCAACCGGTCGCTCAATCTGAATTCCACGCCGCAGAAGTCGCGATTGTCCATGCACCTTGTGACACGCCAGCGAACAGTTGCCGCAACGAACACAAAGATCCATGTCCATCACGAGCACGTTGCGGCCGTCGATGATTCCGGTGGCAATCGTTTCTTCGGCTGACTTGAGTGCGTTGATGTCTTTGATCGCTTCGAGCGTGAGCGGTGAAGCGTCGTCAGCATTCGAGAAGCCCGACAACGCGGTGAAGAGCTGTTGTCGAAGCGCGGGATCAGAAGAAAACGTGGTTAACGAGATCTCGAGCACTTCAGTCCGCGCCATGAGACTCGCCGTGTACTTCCATTTCGCCGTCTCATTCACGCCTTCCAAACCGAGACAGTTACCGGCGCCGAGAAAATCAACGCCGATCCCCTCGTCCATGCTCATCACGACTTCAGGCGCCGCGGCGTCAAACCGTATCCCGCGTGAACGGCGCAACCAACCCGTCTTGATCACGATCACTCGATCGATCGGATCGCGTTCTTTACACAGCACGTGGTTCTTGCCGTAAACCATGAA